>NZ_JBFTHS010000013.1:0-100063 GCF_056394365.1 Lysinibacillus sp. 10T31 | reverse complement strand
CTGAAATTGTCTTTTGTCCTTTGTAAAGAAGTCTTAGAACTGCTAATTTTTCATCTTTTGAGTGGTTACTTCGAGCCATAAAAAAATGCCCCCCTAGATAAACAGATTTTTATTTTTTAATCTGTCTACCTAAAGGGGAGCATATCATATCAGGCGGCTAATTTTTTTATTTTTGTTCAACTGCTTCTTTTATCTCGTCTTGCGTTTCACTAGCTGAAGCTGGCGCTTGCTCTCCTAAGCCTACTGCTATTCGCTCTAGCTCAGGACGCAATGTATGTTTACCTGCATAGCTTTCAATTAGTTCCTTCACGTCAATCCCAGAAGTCTCCTTCAACGTTTCCTGTAATGTTGACATTAAATTCGTTGCATAGGCAGTTACTTTATTAGCACCGCCTCCTCCTTCTCCACCACCAGTATCAACAACCGTAATCTTATCGATATTGCCAAGTGGACTCGCAAGCTCTTTCGCATATTCTGGCATCATACGTACAATCATATCAAGGACAGCTGCTTGACCATAATATTCGAAGGCTTCCGCAATTTTACGTTTTGCCTCGGCTTCTGCTAGACCACGAAGACGAATAATATCCGCATCCGTTTCCCCTTTTGCACGTTCAGCATCCGCTTTCGCAAGACCATCCAAACGAATTTTCTCTGCTTCCGCTTGTGCCAATGATTCGATACGGTATTTCTCCGCATCTGCCTGCGCTAGTTCACGCATTTTGGCTGCCGCTGCATTTTGCTCGACAGCGTAACGATCAGCATCAGCCTTTTTCTTAACTTCTGAATCGTATTGTTTCTCACGACGTAAAATCTCTTTTTCCTCTAATTCAATTTGCTTTTGACGTTCGATAATGCGAATTTGCATTTCCTGTTCTGTTACTTCCTGCTTTGCACGTGCTGTTTCTAGTTCATACGCTTGGTCTGCACGAGCTTTTGCAATATCCTGCTCACGACGGAATTCTGCTACTTTTAATTGATTTTCTTTTTCTGCTTCTGCAATTTCTGTTGCACGTTCAAGCTCTGCCTTTTGTGCTTCTTTCGATGCTTCAGCACGCTTTATACGTGTTTCCTTATCAGCATCTGCGGTAGCTATATCCGCATCACGTTTAACTTGTGCTATACGTGGCTTACCAAGCGATTCTAAGTAACCATTTTTATCACGTACATCTTTAATCGTAAAGGAAACGATTGTCAGACCCATTTTCGCCAAGTCTTGAGAGGCAACACGTTGTACTTCCTGAGAGAATTTATCACGGTTTTTATAAATTTCCTCAACCGTCATTGAACCTAAGATCGAACGTAAATGACCTTCTAGCACTTCACGTGCCTCATTTTCACGCTCTTCCTTTTGCTTCCCTAAAAACTGTTCCGCTGCCGTAGCAATTTCTGAAATGGAACCACCGATTTTAATGATAGCTGTTCCATCGGCCATAACCGGTACACCCTGTTCCGTATACACTTCAGGTGTCGTCACATCAAGCTTACTCGATAATAAGCTTAATGGATGTGCTTGCTGGAAAATCGGGAATACGAATGTACCGCCACCTCGGATAATTTTTATACGATTTCCTGACTCATCTTTATGTACATTTTTTGAGCCAAGATAGCTACCAGTCACAATCAGTGCTTCATCAGGACCCGCTGTACGATACTTAGTTACATACAGTCCAATTAGTGCAATTAAAACAAAAGCTACAATCCCTATAACAATTAAAATCTCCATTGACATATAAATATCGCTCCTTTATAAAAATTTCTTATCATAAGATCTCACAAAAAGCGTTCCTTCTTTCACTTCTACAACAAGTACCGTCGTATCGTAATCGATAGCCTCATTGTCAAATCCTGTTGCTCGCTTCGAAATCATTCCGCTAGTCGTTTCAATAACTACCTCTCCAAAACCATCAGTCGGGATTGGAACAATAACCTTTCCAAGCTGACCACCAAGCGATTCTTCTGTATAAGCTAAAGAAACATCGGCCGACCGTAGCGGAACAAGAACAAATAAATAAAATAGTGCACTTAAAATAGCTCCGATGATACAAGCAGCAACAATGTTCCAAACGCTAGGGAAGAAGGCTAGTTTTTCTAAAATAAATCCTGTTGCTGACATCAACGTAATGAAAGATAGAATGACACTTGGATTAAAAATTGGTAGCCCCTCTCCAATGCCCTCGACAGCATCACTAAAAAACGTAAATAAAAGTGTTGCAAGGCCCCCGAATATTAATCCCACTAAAAAGATTTGCTCGAGTGAATAGCCAAATAGCGTCAAGTGTTGTTCACCCCTTTTCATTGTATTACCTACTATACGGATTCAACCTATAAAAAGTTTCGTAATTTTTCATATTTTCTCAATTTTATAGTGATGACTTTTGAAATAATCAATAATGCCTCGGCATTATTGCGTCTGGAATCGGCTTTGTGCTTAGGCCTGCAGATGGTTTTTGCGCGAAAGCTCAGTGCTAACGTAGCTGCAGCAACATATTTTTGTCTGTGCGAAAGCGAAGCGACAGCAAAAGGGTTTTATCTGCGCGAAAGCGAAGCAGCAGCGGCAACAGCACGATGTTGGTCACTCAGTCGTTTTCACAGGATGTGAAGTTCTTAGCCTGAGTTCCTTTATTTCAGCGGAAGTTGGGACACCCGCTGAAAAGTAACTTTAGCCCGCATTCATCTCACCACCTATAGAAGTAGGAGACTTCTGTATCTGTCGCTTCGCTTTCGATACAAAAGACATCTGTACCTGTCGCTTCGCTTTCGCTACCCAAGCACTTGCTGAAAGAAGATAAACTTCTTAAAGTATTATTAGCCATGTTACAATAAATGGAATACTGGCAACTAAGGAGATATTACATGAGACTTTCAACGATTTTAAATTTTTGTATTCTTGTATTTTTCACCTTACTTTTCGTTAATGATTTCTTTCCACACACTACAATAGCTGAGATACTAACTAAAAAAATCATCCTTCTTATATTCGTAGCACTAGTGATCGTACAAATCGCATCTGACAAGGGTAGATATAAAAAGCTTTCAATAAAAGCCTATGTTGGCTTTACAGTATATACATTCGGACTTTGGATTGTATTAACATTACTAGGCGGCGAGTCACAAATAGGTCTATCCTTTAACAGTCCTACTTTTTATTTTATCGTACTGTTACTTGCGCTCGATTTATTGCGTATTTATCGTCAATCAAAGAAAGAGCAGCCTGAGGAAAAAGCAAAACAGTAAATACGGTTTATCGCCAAAAGTTAGGATGCCATTTGCTAAAACATTTAACAAAAATATTAGTTGATTGTAGTGGAGGCTGGGCTACTCCTTGGGGTCAGGTCACAGCGTCACAGACGAGACCCTGGAGCGAGCAAATAGAGGAACGAAGGCTAAGAATATCACTTATGATAACGCCTTCGTGACCAACATCCAGTTGCCGCTGCCGCTTCGCTTTCGCACAGAAATCATTTGTTGCTGCCGCTTCGCTTTCGCACAGAAATCATTTGTTGCCCTAGGCGGCCCATCGGAAGCGCCCAGTCGGAACGAGAGCAACCACACATTATGGTATTATCCTTCTATTTCTGTCTAGGAAAACAAAAAGCATGTCACCGACTGGGCTTTACTTGGAAGCTTCAATCTGCAGACATGCTTTTATTATGATTCTAGTACAATTAATGTGGAATAAAGTCATTTTTAATAAAGAATCCTTCGATGAATCACCAGCAATTACTATATAGAAACTAATATAAACAACCATTCGACACTATTCAGAAGTATTTGGTTTAGGTAAAACATACAAGAAACATAATTCTGTTTGCATATAGTAGCAATGTAATATAATAGAAAGGGTGTGCATTGTGGAAAAAGAAAATAATTTTAGAAAGTTCAAGTTTAAATCAAATCCAAGTTGTCGTTGTAATTGTTGTGGTTTTTGTTGTCCTTGTCGTTGTAAGCCACCATTTATACCACCATTTATACCTGAACCACCAACTCCACCTTGTCATTTTTTAGTGTACGTTACAGACGCTGGTCAGCAAGCAACTCCTGATAATATGGTATCAGTAATTGATACAGCTACAAATACTATAGTCGCTACCATTCCAGTAGGATCTGCTCCTCTAGAAGTAGCGATTACACCAAATGGAGAATTCGGTTATGTTCCAGCGCTCTTCTCAAATAATGTAACGGTTTTTAATACTGCAACAAACGCTGTAGTCGCTACCATTCCGGTAGGAAGTCAACCTCTTGGTGTAGCAATTTCACCAAATGGATTACTTGCTTATGTATCAAATCATGGAATTGGAGCTAACTCTGTATCTGTCATAGATACAACTACAAATACGGTAACGGCTACTATTCCAGTAGGGCTCCAACCTCAAGGCATAGCTTTTACTCCGGATGGTGCGTTTGCTTACGTCGCAAACGAAAACTCAAATTCAGTATCAGTTATAAATACAGCTACAAATGCCGTGGTGGCTACTATCCCTGTGGGACTTCGCCCAAGGTCAATCGTTTTCACACCGAGCGGACAATTTGCTTACGTTACAAATGAAAGTAGTAACACTGTATCTGTCATTGAAGTAGCTACAAATACGGTATTTACTACAATCCCAGTGGGAACAGGACCTGTTGGAACAGCAATTACACCTGATGGAATATTTGTTTACATTGTAAATAAAGGTAATAATACTGTATCTGTCATAAGTACAGAAACCAATTTGGTGATTGCTACAATCCCTGTAGGAACATCCCCAGACCAAGTAACCATCTTGCCGGATGGAACACTTGCTTATGTTACAAATCAACTTGACAATACTGTGTCTGTTATAGATATAGAAACAAATACAGTAATCGATACAATTCCAGGATTTAACGGTCCAACTGGTATAAAAACAGGGACAATCTGCCTAACTTCATAATCTAGAGTCCTTGAGGCACAAGGGTAAAGCAGGCACCTTCCCTTGTTCATAAAAAAGACATACTTCAATTGCCATCATTTAGGCAATTGAAGTATGTCTTTTCGATTTTGTTATGAAGTTCGGCTATCTTAAAATCTTTGACGTAGAACTTTAGACCAAGCGATTACTAGTTCCTAGTTGTTCACTGCCTTCATAAATGTGTTGGCAGTTCTTTTAATTCAGCCGACACATTTGACCGAGCTATTGAAAATGGGGCTAGCTCATAGCTACCCCCACTCAAACTGCATTTTATAGGCATTAACATAGCCTTTAAGATTCTAGTACATTTAAAATAGCATCAAGATCATTGACAGCAATATCTAGGCGTTCCTTTGCCTCGATATTTTGCTGTTTTAACTGACTAAACTCTAGCAAATTTTTCTCATGCTTTAATTTGATAGAAGACAAGCGTTCAATTCGCGATTCTACCTTTTCAATTGCTTGCTCACAAACTGCTGTCCATATCTTTTCTGACTGCTGCATTTCAGTCGTTGATGGGTTGTGGTGACGCATAATTCTTGCATATACTGCTTCAATTTGTTCAATTAATTCTGAATAAAAATGTCGCTCAACACGAGTTGTTTGGAATGTTGGGTGCTCTACCTCTTTTGCATATGGGGTAATTTGACGTAGTAGCTTCCCAGCATTTTCTCCGAATCCATGTGATAAATTCAATACGTTCATTAACTGTAAAAGCAAACGTATTTCTTCTAGATTAATAAGTTGTGAATCGATGCTTTCCTTTAGCTTTAAGGATTCCATATAGCGTCGATCAAAGTGCTCAATTTCACCATTGCGTTGTTCTACTAAATGATCACCTGCATTATCTTTTAAGCTTTTAATATAGCGAATTGCATGGCTTTTTAGCTCTTCCATTGATAGCAAGTTGTCATTGTCTTGTTGTGGCTTTCCTCGTTGAACATACGCAAATGCATCCATTTTTTTGGGCCATTGTGCTGCTGGGGTTTCTTCTAAGACATTATAGCGTATATAAATTCCGTGCATTCCATATCCTCCAAGTCCATTAAACAAGTATCTCTAAAGAGAGTAAATCGAATTCGCCATTTTTTCAAGTAAAAAACTTTTAAAGATTGAAAATCCTTCTTTTGAACAGTAATTCAAAAATCCTGAATAGTCGATACTATTCAGGATTGCCTTATATTTATCATGATAAAATTTTTTCCATTTCACCCTCTAACTAGCTTTGTTCGTATACGGTTTGAAACATACTCCACTACTAAAATAAGAAAAATCAGTCCCAATAAAATAGCCCCTACCTCTGACCACTTATAGGCATTCATAGCAAAAATAAGTGGTGCTCCTATTCCGCCAGCCCCAACTAGGCCGAGTACTGTTGCATCACGCAAATTCATATCAAAACGGTAGATCACAATAGATAAAAATAATGCCGTCAGCTGTGGCCATATTCCAAAGCGAATCTTCTCCATTAATGTACAGCCGATAGCCTCCATTGACTCTAGTACACTTTTATCTAAGTCCTCAATTACATCTACATATAGCTTTGATAGCATTCCGATAGACGTCAATGACATTGTGAGCACACCTGCAAATGGGCCAGGACCTGTTACCCTGATAAACATAAGTCCGTAAACGATTGCTGGAATAGTGCGAATGATGATTAACAACAAACGAACTACAAATGCAATTGGTTTTGGCATAATATTTGAAGCTGAAAAAAAAGCCAAAGGTATTGCCAACAATGCACCTACAATCGTACCGAGAAAGGCAATTGCCATTGTTTCGATTAATAAATAAGGGATACCACCAGTAGACACATTAAAGATTAATGACCAATCAGGATTTAGCAGTCCTACAAATATGTTTTTAGCAATCTTCGTACCATTTAACGATACATTTTCGAAATGAATTGTTGACACAGACCAGACAAATAAAATACTTAAAATAAAGACGGTCATGATGTATGACAAGCGTCGATTTGGTTGTAATTGTAATTGCTTGTCGATTGCATTCATAGCATCACCCCTACATTAATTTCTTGCGAAGATATTCGCTAGTTGTTTCAATAATAAAAACGGTACAAACAAGCATTAGTAAAATCATGCCCACATTCGAATAACTTCTCCATCCTAGACTTTCGTTGAGAAGTAAACCAAGCCCACCAGCACCGACATAGCCTAAAATAGACGCATAACGAACATTTCCTTCAAAGCAAAATAAAGATGTCGATAAGTAATTAGGCAGAATCTGAGGCATAATCGCATATCGAAATGCTTGAATCGTTGTCAATCCCATCGAATGCATTGCTTCAAAGGCCTTCATATCGACATTTTCAATTTGCTCATATAACAATTTTCCAACGTATGCAATGGTAAATAAAAAAATAGCAACCGTACCAGCCATTGTACCGAGCCCGAATATAAATGTTGCTATAAGAGCAACAATCAAAGTAGGCAATGTTCGAAGCAAACTTAAAATAAATTTGCTCGACATAGCGATCCATTTATTTTTTGTGATATTTGTCGCAGCAAGCATTGCGATGGGTAAGGCACAGATAGCACCTAGAATGGAACCAAACAATGACATTTTAATCGTATCGAATAACGGTTTCCATAGCTTCGATAAATACGTCCAATTAGGTGGTATCATCTGTTGTATAATAACGAAAAACTGACTGATTCGATTGACAATAACCTCTATGCTAAAACCTGTAATACGAATTGAAAGGAATGTTAATAGAAGCAGAATAAGCCACATCAATGGCATTATCGAGTGTTTCTCTAGCACTTCTTTGCCATTAGGCAATACTATTTTTTTCTGGGATAGCAGCCTCCATTGCATGATTATTTGCCCTCCTCCCTTCACTATTGTTATAGATATACGAAAGAATTTCCTCGTCTACCTCACTAGCTCGCCCATCAAAAACAATTTCACCGCTTCTCACACCAATAACACGAGTTGCATAGGCTAATGCCAGTTCAACGTGATGAATATTAATAATAATCGTCATATTGAACTCATGATTAATGCGTTTAAAATCCTCCATGACTTGCTTTGCAGTGACGGGGTCTAATGAAGCAACAGGTTCATCCGCTAAAATAATTGATGGATTTTGCGCGAGAGTACGCGCTAAGGCTACACGCTGTTGTTGACCACCAGATAACTGATCTACTCGTACATATGCCTTATCTAAAATACCTACCTGATCAAGTGCCATTAATGCTTTAAGCTTCTCTTCTTTCGTAAAGATGCCGAGCATTTTTCGCCAAAGCGGCATATTGGGCACAAAGGAAACGAGGACATTTTTCAATACAGATACACGAGTTACTAGGTTAAATGATTGAAAAATCATCCCGATATTACGGCGTAATTTTCGTATCCCCTTCCCCTTTAGCTGTTGTACGTCAACAGAATCTACACGTAATGATCCTCCTGTGATGTCATGCATTTTATTTATACAGCGCAATAAGGTTGATTTCCCTGCACCTGATAAGCCAATAATAGCAACAAATTCGGCCTGCTCAATTTGTAGGTTAATTTGATTTAAAGCAAGAAAGCCATTTGGGTATCTTTTTTCTACCTCTTTAAACTCAATCATAGAACCGCTCCATTTCTGACAAAGTGCTGTAGTATTTTAAAAAGGACTAATCGCCATATTGTTATTCCAAACTTTAGATGAAGAACAAAAAAAGAATCTGCAAGCCTTCTGCGGGTAAGCCGCAAGCTTCGCAGATTCTTTACTATGAACAGCTCTATTCCATTCTATTTAAGGTTCTGAACTAATTCCTGAGCCTTGCGCTCATTGTCATAGTCACTATCCTTTGCTACCTGATAACCTTCATGGCTGTAGATAGCGATAACTTCCTTACCTTTTTCAGAGTTTCCAATATTAATAAATGCTTGCTGAATAGCCTTTTTTAAATTATCATTCATGACCTTCGAATTTTTACTTACGCTAATTGTGTCATTATAAATAGCAGGCATTACACCGATTAAATCAGTTTCATCCCAAATAGAAGCGCTGCGACCAAATTCACCTTTCCAGCTCTCCTCATAGTCTCTACGTGCATCTGCATATGTGACCAATACATCAGTTTGACCTGCAGCTAAACGCGCAAAGGCATTGCCATAGGAGTCAGCCTGAACAACCTTCGCTAAATCTGGAATTGTTTTATTAAACTTCTCATGTAACCATAGTGTTGGGTAAATATAACCTGCTGGTGAAGATGAAGACATAACATTCCAAGTGACATTATTTAAATCCTCGAAAGTTAATTCTTCACCGTTATTTACTTTCGCTGCTAAAGCTTTTCCTTTTTCCGATGGCCCCGCAACTAGAATCGCTCGATATGATGTCGTTTGTGTCGTTGTTGGTGCAGTTGGCTTGTTTTTATTCCAATCAACTGGATTATCTGAATCATTACTTAAACCTGCGCGTGTTGCTGTTAAAATAACTTCTGCGCCATCATCATAAAGGACATATGTCCCCCCAGGAATTAAACCAATATCAGTAGTACCCGCTGATAATGCTTCGCCAACCGCTTCATAATTTGTGCCTACTGTAATATCGATTTCACCTACGTCATAGCCTAAACTTGCAAGCTCGTCCTTTAATAAATTTTTTAAAGGCTCCGTTGCTGTAATAATTTCATCCGGATCACGTGAAGGCACAAAGCCAATCGTTAATTTTTTTATAGATTCATTGCCTTTTACTTCTGAGGACACATCTACAGTCTTGTCAGAATTAGATGTTTCGGAAGCCTCGTTTCCACATGCCATCAAGAACACTGAAAACATAATTGTTAAACAGAAAAATAGTAATTTCTTCAAGTTATTATCCTCCTCAATTTCAAAATGCTTCCTCAGTATAAACAGTAAATATTTCCCTGGTGTTAATAACAGGTAAATATATGTTTCTAATATGTAAAACAATATTTTGATATCGTAAATAGGCAAAATTATTAAAAATAACTTTATATACTATGGATATACTAACTAACGGAGGACTTCTTATGACTGTAAAAAAAATACAAATACTTGCAACTAGTGATATTCACGGCTATATAATGCCCACCACTTTCCGGAATACACGCAACGAAGCACTTGGTTTAGCCAAACTAGCAACAATCATCCAGGAAAAAAGGTTGGAAGGGCCAACAATTTTAATAGATAACGGAGATTTTATTCAAGGAAGTCCGTTAACCTATTATCATCAAAAATTTCAAGCACAAGAGCCTAATCCATTAATACAGGTTGCCAACGCTCTTCAATATGATGCGATGATATTTGGTAATCACGAATTTAATTATGGGCTGCCTGCCTTACAATCTGTAATAAGTCAGTCTAAATTCCCATGGCTAGGCGCTAACATTTTAACGAATGAGGGCCAGCATTTTACAAAGCCCTATATCATCAAAGAGATAGAAGGCGTTCGCATAGCTATTTTAGGCGTTACAACTCATTTTGTAACTAAATGGGAGGAACCGCATCATATCAGTGGGCTGCGTTTTGAAGATGCTTTCTCTAGTGCGAGCTACTGGGCAAAATGGATACGTTCAAATGAGCAAATTGATGTTGTTATTCTTTGCTACCACGGAGGGTTTGAGCGAAGTCTAGAAACCGGAGAATTACTAGAAACAGAAGACGGGGAAAACCAAGGATATCGTATATGTACCGAAATCGAAGAAATAGATATCATCATTTCCGGTCATCAGCATCGTGAAATTAGCACAACATTTATGGGAAAATCAATAGTACAGCCTAGCACTAAAGGAACTTGCTTAGCAAGTATAGGACTAAAAATTATGATGGACAGCAAAAAGAAAATCCACTCTATTACCCATGCACCATCACTGATATATGTTACGGAAGATATAAAACCTAATACATCTGTTTGTGGCATCATCTCCCCTACTTTCGACAAAACAGAGGCATGGTTAGATGAAACGATTGGGACCATTCATGGAAATATGCTAATCGAGAATACATTTTTTGCACGTATTCAAGAGCATCCATATATCGAATTTATAAATCATATTCAAATGGAGGCATCTGGAGCTTCTATTTCTTGTACAGCGCTCTTTCACGATGAGCGTGGTGGCTTAAAACAAGAGGTGACCATTCGTGATATTGTTACAAACTATATTTACGAAAATACATTAAAAGTTCTTCGTTTATCAGGGCTCGACATCTTACTCGCCCTTGAACAATCAGCGACTTATTTTACTGTAGAGGAGGGAGAACTGAAAGTAGCGGAGCCTTTTCTTTATCCTAAAGCACAGCCTTATAATTATGACATGTGGGAAGGTATCGAATATATTTTTGATATTTCAAAGCCTATTGGTGAGCGTGTAACTAAGCTTACCATCAATGGTGAGCCTATAAAGATGGATGAAGAATTCGACGTTGTTATGAGTAGCTATCGTGCAACTGGGGCGGGGAATTTCGATTTTTTAAGAAGCCGCCCTGTCGTGAAGGAGATACAAATTGATATAACGGAGCTAATTGCAGATTATATTTTAAAACACCCATCTATTCATGCAACATGTAATAACAATTGGCAGGTAACGTTCTAGCATAAAAAAATTCGCGCTTTTCCTGTAGGAGAATCCATCTTGGATTGCTGTCCTACAGGAGTAAGACGAATTTTTTTATCTTTCATCCTAATTAAGAATCTTGTCGTATTTGATGAATGCTTTTTCCCTCAGTAAAGGCATGAATTGATTTTATTGTACCTACTGATTTGAAATTTGCTCTGTCATAGACCTTGGCAACCTGTTCATTGATAGGTAAAATCCAGAGATATTCTAACCCCTGCTTTATTGACTCTTGCTGAATATGTTGCAGAATATATCCAATCAATCCTCGTCCTCGATAGCTTTCAAGTGTTGCTACACTCTCAACTCTCCCTTGATTTCCTGAGACAAAAATATTGGCAGTACAGCAAGCTGTGCCATCCAATCTTAATAAATAATACGTAAAATGCGGAGAATGATATGTTTCCTCAAAGGCTTTTTTGATTAATGCAGGCTCTCCAAATGTAGAAATGCTCATTTCTACAGCCAATGCTTCCTCCATATTGGCATCTGTTACACGTTCAATTTGTATGGCTGGATTATGAGCTAATTGCGAGTATTCGCCATTCCAACACTGTACATCATCAGTAAAACTTTCATACTTGAAAGCCATGATTCTCTAATACTTCTATGCATGACTGATTTTCCTCCACGTTGTATAAATACAATCTTGGGATGAGAGATTTTGACTGATAGAAATCCTTGATTTTCTTCAAAAACATATCTGGTTCGGCAACTCTCTTCCAAATGTGTGCATGATTGGCGTCGTAATATGTTGGCATTTCCTTATTATAAAATAATACTCCTTCGTGACATGTTTCCATCTCACTAAAACTTTTAATATAATCAATATCTAGCTGCATGATATGCTCAATTTTATGCATCTTTTGTTCCTCCCTCAATCCATTTTTCATATAAATCCTCTAGCTGCTGTTCAAGCTTTTGACGTTGCTCTTTAGCAAGTGTCGGCTCCTTTAATCTCATTTCGAGCTTTTCAATTTGTTCTTCAATTGATATCTCTTTTTTAGGAACATAGTTTTTTTCAGGTACTACTTTGATAACTGGTTCTTTTACTATTTCTAATCGTTTTTGTCTTGCCCATTCATAATCGCCTTCAAATACTTGAATCTTCTCATGCTCAATCCATGCAACTTTTGTAAAAATCTTTTGTAAAAAATAACGGTCATGCGAAACACCAATAATGGTCCCTTCAAAGGATTCTAGTGTATCCTCCAATACCTCTCTCGCTTCAATGTCTAAATGGTTGGTCGGCTCATCCAGCATCAATAAATTAATATCCTCATGCATTAACTGCGCTAGACGTAAGCGCATTTTTTCACCACCACTTAAATCCTTCACTTTTTTAAAAACGTCATAGCCATAAAATAAAAACTGAGCAAGAATATGACGCGCTTCAGCCTCTGACACAGAGACACTCTCACGGAAGGCATCTATTAAGCGAATGACCGGATTTTTATGTTCAAATTGCTGTGAAAGGTAACCAATTTTAACACTGCTGCCTACATAACAAACACCTTCATTAGGCTCAACTTCGCCTAACATCATTTTTAATAACGTTGATTTCCCACTGCCATTGCCACCAACAATCGCCAATCGTTCTCCGAAGTAAACCGCTAAATTACTTTCCTTAAATAATGATTTCTCAAATGCATGGCTTATGCCTTTCATTTGTACAACCTCTTTACCACTACGCTCAGCCATCATTAACGCTAAATTCATTTTCTTTTTCGTTGAAGGCTTCTTCACACGCTCTATACGGGCTAATGCCTTCTCCATACTTTTAGCACGACGATGCAAACCAGCATTTGGCGGATTCGCTTCATTTGCCCATTGCTTTAAGCGCTTTATTGTTTCCTGCATTTTTTTTATTTTCTTTTGCTGTTCTTCGTATTGAGCAAATTGCTGTTCAAGTTTAGCTTCCTTTTGTTCAACAAATGCATCGTAATTGCCAATGTACGTAAATGCCTCTCCATCTTCAATTTCAATTATTTTTTGAGCCATTTGATTCATAAAATGGCGATCATGTGATACCGCAATAACAATTCCTGCAAAGTTTCGGACATAATTTTCTAGCCATTCAATTGCCTGCATATCTAAATGGTTCGTCGGTTCATCTAATAGCAAAATAGAAGGATTACTTAAAAGGATTTGCCCAAGCATCACCTTCGTTTTCTCCCCACCGCTTAAGCTACTAAAAGGTTGCTCAAGCAAAGGTGTAATACCTAGACCATTTGCAATCATCGCCAATTGCGCATCAATTTCATAGCCACCCTGCAGCATAAACTGTTCCTGCACATGACCATATTGCTGGAGCACCTTATCTGTTACAGCTAACTGCATTTCCTGCTCAAACTTCGTCATTTTTGCCTTTATGGCATAAATTTCCGCAAATGCTTCCTCCAGCACTTCCTTTACTGAGAACATAGGATACTGTGGAATTTGATGTAAATAACCAATCGTCGCTTCCTTACTTTTTATGATTCGTCCCTTATCTGGCGTATCCAAACTAGCTAGTAATTGTAGTAAAGTTGTTTTCCCACTGCCATTCACGCCAACAATAGCAACATGCTCCCCTGTATTTACTTCTAATTGAAGCCCTTCAAATAAAACATTTCCACCAATAATTTTTTGTAGTTGTTCAGCTTTAATTTGCATCGTTTTTTCCTCCAATGAAACGTGCGAAAACATCTATAGACACAAAAAAGACTGCTCGATTAACAAGCAGTCTTTTCCTCATTAGTTTGTGAAAAAGAATGGTTAATTCGCTACGTTTGATATTTGATTTTGCTTAAAAATAGACAGACCTATCCCGTTGTTCGCAAAATCGAAAGTAATAACACGTGCAAAATACATAGCTGTATCCACCTTTACACATGTTGTCGTAGCGTTTTTATTCATTCCTTTTCACCTCCGTTCAATATAATTAAATTTATATTACCATAATTCAGTAATTTTTGAAAAGGGAAAATTACATTCTTTCACATTTTTTCAGCCTTGCACCATAACGAAGGTTGCCGTTCCGGTCGAGTACCAATGTTTCCTAAAATTCATCACTCATCTCCAATCAAGATGTTTATTAAAAAAATGCGAACTCTAGTACAAATACTTATGTACTAGAGCTCGCACGTTTATGTTGCACTAATCAACTATTATGGCTGTAATTAAAACATTGTATTTTTTTCTTGTACCATAAACTTATCGCCATACTTATAAAAATTAATGCACCGACAGCTGTAATCCAAAAGAATACATTTCCTCCAACAGTTGATGAATTAAAAAATAAAGCGCTAGTAACAATAAATACACAACTTATTATCCCTGACAAAATAATGGCTAACTGACGATTTAGTTGAAAAATGAAAAATATAAGTACAGTACAAATATAAAGAACACTTACTGTCATAATAGTCGGGAAAAATGGTTGGAATTTAGCCGCATAGACAAAGTAATCAAGCTGGCTAATATCTTGGCCATTGTTTATCTCAATATTAAATATCTGAGAAAACGGGGTTGAATATTTCCATTCCAGCGTATTATCTATGATACCACTTCCCTCATACCAAGAAATAGCTGATGACATCAATAAAGTCAAGAAACCAAGAATTAGTTGTATCACATATTTAAACAATGTACTTCTCCCTTCACCTTTTGAAGTTAAAGACGTTTCAACAAGTTCTCGGTTTCGCAAATCTTGGATAATAAGTAATAACGTGGGGTTGTTTTTATTCCTACTGGGTGTCTTAAGAGGATTACCCTATTTTATTTGAAAAGGTACTACGTCTTCTTCTAAGGCTGTTAATATGCCTAACTGAAATATTGACATTAATCTTTTACTTTCCTGTGCTCCTGAAATACTAATCTTCTTACCACCCAAAGTATTATTTATTGCTCGAGCCTGATTCAACTTTTACATCAGATACCTTCCTGACTGACATAAAACTATTTTTGTAAGTCCAAAATATAAACTATACTTGGAGAGGAAGTAATAAATTCTTTTGATGAGTACAGCTTAGAATGTTTCGTAAGATTATAAGACATGGCTAATTCATTACCTTTATTTTGTTTATCAAAGCCAATATGAAAAAAGAGGTTGATGGGATTCATTAACCTCTATGTTTTCGCTTTTTTCACAAACATTTTAACAAACGGTACAAGGAAAACGGATACAACCAGTACGCGGAATAGCTGAAATGCAGTGACGATTGTGACCTTTGCATGAACGGAAGCAGCGATAATTCCCATTTGATCAAGGCCGCCTGGTACGATACTTAAAAATCCTGTTTGAAAATCAAGGCTGTAAAAACTCTCCATGACAAATGTTAAGCCATAAGCAGCGCCAACAAAGATCCCTGCCGAAACAAAAGCGTAAAACACATGCTTCTTCGATAAATGTAGATCGTCTTTTTTCAATAAAAGTCCAATGTAAATCCCAAGCATTAGTTGTGCGATATGAAGTAGTGACAATGGCAATTTCGGTACATCAATCCCTGCTATATTGATGCCCATCAATAAAAACACTGGACCAAGCATATAACCTGTTGGAATCTTTGCCTTTTGCGCCAGCCACCCCGCTACTCCACACACAGTAAGTAAAACTATTAGGCTCCACGTATACGCTCCATTGACAACTACACCAGTTCCCCCAGAGCTTGACACCATTAATGGCACAAAGCCGACGATTAAAAGAACCCGTAATATTTGGAAGAACGTAATGACGACCATATCCATATCCCCCTGCTCCTCGGCAAAGGCAACAACCTGTGACATGCCACCGGGTACACAGCATGTCAATGCGGTCGCATAATCTAAATCCGCACGTTTTGCAACTAAATAACTAACACCAAAAAACAATACAATAAATAATACGTTTAAAACAATCATACTTCCTATGAATTGTTTAATATCCTGCACCGCTTCTGGTGTAAACGCAAAACCAATAGAATACCCCGCAACGATTAAACCAAAATTACGGAAATATTTATGCCATTTCAATTGTACTTTCGTCGATAACTGAACAATTAGCACCGCCGCAATAGCTCCAAGTAACCATGGCATTGGAATATGTAATACATTAAATAAAATCGCACCTGTTAAACCAATACATAATGTAATAAACATGTGTTTGTCAAAAATAAACATAGAAGCAACCCCTCATGACTGTATCATTCTATTATGCCGTGAACCTGCCTATTTTTCTACTTCATCACTTTTTTGCAATGTTGTATATCGTTAAAATTGAACCTGTTATTTATAAAATTTAACCTCTTATCCAAGATTTTCACCAAGCCAAAATTTTCTATGCTACATTATTATTACCTGATTCAGTGATTCTCTGTAGCGGAGATATGTAAAGGAGGCCTCCTATGAAATGAAAATTCATTTAACAATCAACAGTACATTAGAAGAAACTGAGGTTCATATACATGCAAAGGAATATAACGAGCAAATTGAACGACTGATGAAGCAACTACAAACTTCACAAACGACAATGTTAGATGGCTACTTTCAGCAGGAAATTCATATGCTAAAAATTTCAGATATTTACTCCATTTACGCAGAGGGTGCAAAAGTATTTTTGCAGACGGAGGAACAGGAATTTGAAACGAAGCGTAAATTATATGAGCCGGAAGCACAATTAGCGAAAGACTTTGCCCGAGTCAGTAAATCGACACTCGTCAACATTAACAAAATTGCCTCTATTCAAATGGGTAAAATCGGTACAACAGAACTAATTTTAGAAAACGATGTGTCCGTCCATGTTAGCCGCAAATATTTAAAAGAACTAAAACACCACTTAGGGATCGGGAGGGACTTATAATATGAAAATTATTCGCATGATGATAATCGGACTATTCATATCACTTAGCTTTTCCTACATCTTTGTAACATTCACTGTCATATCTAATAACGCTGTGGTGTCAGGGTCGGTATTACTAGAACAAATTATCTTCGCCGCCATACTTGGAGTTGTTTTAGGTCCACTGTCCATCATCTATGATATTGAACGTTTACCTTTTATTGCTCAGATTATTCTACATTTTATTGCTGTTACGGTTTGTGTTATGGTAGCAAACTATTTGACGGGTGGGTTTGAACACGTCAGCATTATGTATGTTTTTATATGTGAAGCTATTATTTATTTCATCATTTGGTGCATCATTTACGTACTTCAAAAAAATGATATTGCAAAAATCAATCAAGAAATTCGAAAAAGAAAGGAATAAACATTATGACTTTTGCTATACAAGTTGAAAATCTATGTAAGCAATACGGGGATCAACAAGCCGTAAAAGGTATTTCATTTACGGTTGAACAAGGCTCCCTCTTCGCCTTTTTAGGTGCGAATGGTGCTGGGAAATCAACGACTATTGAAATACTCTGTACATTATTAAAAAAATCAAGCGGTACTGTAAACATTAATGGCTATACACTTGATGCAAGCAACGACAATGCGGAAATTCGAAAATCCATTGGTGTCGTATTCCAGCAAAGTTTACTAGATGGACGATTAACAGTGCAGGAAAATATACTTCATCGTGGTAAAACATATGGCTTATCGAAAAAACAATTGATCGAAAATTATCAGTTCGTTTCAACATATTTGCATTTAGATGATATAGAAAAGCGCAAATACGGAACTTTATCGGGTGGTCAAAAAAGACGTGCTGATATCGCTCGAGCCCTTATCCATCGCCCGAAAATATTATTTTTAGATGAACCGACAACTGGACTTGATCCACAAACTCGTCAATTCGTTTGGCAAGCAGTTAAGCAACTTCAGCTCGAAACAAACATGACCGTTTTTTTAACAACACATTATATGGAAGAAGCGGCAGTTGCTCATCAAGTCATTGTCTTAAAAGAAGGGGAAATAGTTGCTGAAGGGACACCAGACGCTCTTAAAACAAAATACGCCTATGATTCAATGGCTCTTGTTTTTCATAATAATTCTGAAGGGATACAGTGGCTTGAGGAAAATGCTATCTCCTATACAGAAAACCTAGGTATTTTCTCCATCCGAGTCGAATCGACACTTCATGCATTAGCGCTATTAAAAAAAGCGGAGTCGCTTATTGCTTCATTTGAAGTAATCAAAGGTACGATGGATGATGTCTTTCTTCATATTATGGCCGAGGGAGGTGCAGCTTAATGGAAGCATTATTTAGCTTAGTAAAACGAAATAACAAGGTTTTTAGACGTGATAAAACACAAGTCTTCTACTCGCTGCTTTCTGTCATTATTGTCATTGTCCTTTATGCCGTATTTCTTCAAAAAATGCAAGTAAATGCAATTGAAGAAGTGACAAAGGCTACTCCAGCGTTGGTAACGATGGTCAATGAATGGATTGTCGCTGGTTTACTATCTATGACCGCTGTTTCTACTACACTCGCTGCGTACGGCATTGCTGTAAGGGATCTTGAATCAAAAGCGCAAGCTGATTTTCTTACAGCTCCAATCTCGCGAGCTACTATTCAATTTAGCTATGTATTGAATGCCTTTATTATTGGCTGTATCTTTTCCTTTATCGCCCTTATTGGCTGTGAAATATTTATCGTATCAACTGGCGGTGAACTACTAAGCTTTGGGGATTTCATGAAAGTAGTAGGCTTACTATTTTTATCTGTGTTACTTGCCAGTGTTTTTAATCTCTTCCTTGTGTTACTTGCTAACAGCCAACATTCATTTTCAACGCTCAGTACAATCGTCGGTACAGCACTCGGTTTCTTATGTGGTGTTTATGTACCTGTTGGTGCACTTCCAAGCTTTGCTCAAAATGTTATTATGTATTTCCCTATTAGCCATACAACTTTACTATTACGCAATGCCTTTATGGAGAGCTCAATTTCCAACGTTTTCGAAGGTGCGCCCGCTTCACAGTTGGAAGATTATAAAAAAATGTATGGCATTGTCTATGACCTTCACGGAAATATACTAAGTACCTCAACAAGCATTATCATTATTATCGTCACAATTATTGTGCTAGCAATCTTATCTATCATTATTTTTAAAAAGAAAAATAAATAAACACTTTCGCACATCGTTTATAAAACGATGTGTTTTTTATTGATTTTATTTAAACAATTTGTTATTTTAATAATATATAAGCAAACAAAATAATTAATCGTTTGTTTTTTAGGAGGATACTCAATGGATGTAAATGAATTATTTTGGCAAGCTTCGATTCATGACATAAAAAAAGGCTACAACGATGAAGCAACACATTTCACTTGTTTGCTTTGCGGGGAAAAGATTGAGAAGGGTATTATTTATCCACATGAAGGCGTTCTCTACGAGGCAGAAAAATTTATGCAACATCATATTACTGCTGCACATCAATCCGTATTTCATTATTTAAATGGCCTTAATAAAAAAATGACAGGACTAACTGATCATCAAAGTCATATTTTACGCTTATTTTATGAAGGAAAAACCGATCAAGACATTAAAGAAGAATTAGAGGTTGGTAGTGCAACAACTATACGTCATCATCGCTTTACCCTTAAAGAAAAGGAACGTCAAGCGAAAACATTTCTTGCGATGATGGAGCTATTAAAAGAACAGAATCAAAAGGAAGATAGCTTTGTACCTATTCACAAAACGGCTACGATGGTCGACGATCGTTATAATATTACGATTTCTGAAGAACAGCAATTACTTGAAAAATACTTTCCAAACGGTATTGGTAAAGCACTTGTCCGCTTCCCAAAACGTGAAAAACATAAAATTGTGATACTCCGTGCAATCACAAAGCTTTTCGATGAAACAAAACAGTATTCAGAAAAAGAATTAAACGAAATGATTCAACCGATATATGAGGACTATGTGCAAATACGTCGCTATCTAATCGAATACGGCTTCATGGATCGACAAGAGGATGGCAGTGCTTACTGGATAAAAAAATAAGAAAGAGGGTTTCCAATGGATCATAAAAAAGAATTAAAGGAAATGTATAAAGAAATAAAAATCGAAGCTGGTGTTTTCATAATGACCAATCAACAAAATGGTAAAGTGTTTGTTGGCAGCTTCAATAATTTAAAACGCTTAAACGGCTTTCAATTTTCATTAAAAACAAATACACATACTAACAAAAAACTACAAGCTGATTACAACACATTCGGCAAGGATGCCTTCGATATTGAAGTTGTGGAATATTTGAAGAAAAAAGAAGAGGGCTATTTCGATGACAAAAAAGAGCTAGAAAAACTAGAACAAAAATGGCTCGACAAACTTCAGCCATTTGGTGATCGTGGATATAATTAGGTAACACAAAAAAAGAATCTGTTTTCTCCGAGATTAAGTTGGAGAAACTTGCAGATTCTTTTTTGATTTCTATTATTTTGCGTGGGGATTCACTGCTTCCAGGCTATTCCTTTTCGTAGGTAGAGCAAATACCGTTGGACCTGAGCGGTTCTTTGGCTGACCCGAGCACTTTCCTCTCGCACCCGATCAGTTCTTTGGCTGACCTGAGCACTTTTCCCTTACACCTGAATATTTCTTAGCTCGATCTGCTCCTACTTCTTTGCGTGGGGCATCCTACTTGTTTCCTTACTTCATTTCTTCCACTAAATTAATTTCCTGCTGAGCTTTTTTTGTTAGCTTTCCGAAAACTAGCTCATACGAATGTTTGATTAAATTTTCAACTAAATCAATAGGTACGTCATCTACATCCATATAGATTGAATTCCAATGTGTTTTATTCATATAATAACCTGGAATAATACCTTCATAGGCTTCTCTCAACTCTTCAGCTCGATTAGGTTCGCATTTTAATGTAAGTACTGGTCTTCCGGTAGCATCTCCGCCCATCATCCCATACATTTTACCCCCAATATGATAACGATCCGCCTGCCATTCTTCTTTGTAATCATGCGTTGTTCCACGAAGCTTTAGGCAATATGCATGAATGGTTTCTTTGTTCATTATTTAACCCCTTTTCTCCCTAATATCAATTATGCCTCGGCATAATTGCGTCCGGAATCGGCTTTGTGCTTAGGCCTGCGTGACGCAGGTCAGTTAGCCGTTATCACATGGATGCGATGATCTTAGGCTAACATCCTATGTGAATTCCTTTCCGATTCCGTGACATTCGCCGGAGGCTTACCTTCTTTCAGCAAGTGTTTTTTGTACCGAAAGCGTAGCGACAGGTACAGGTATTTGGACACCTGCTGAAAGAAGGTAAAAACACACGTTCGATTATTTTATTATAATCAATAACGTGTGTAGAGGAAATATTTATTTATTTTAAATTGCCAGATAGCCGGTTTTTGTGTGAAAGCGCAGCGACACGTTATGATAGGGCGCCCATTACTTTATGCCTCTATCAAACACGCCGATAACCTCGGTAGTTTGTAATATATTGACAAAGGCTTTAGCATCAGCTTCCTTGATCATACCTTTAACATCGGCAAGCTGATAGCGTGTAATGACGGTAATTAAAACTTTTCGCCCTTCGCCTGAATAAGCACCCTTCGCATCCATAATAGTTACACCTCTATGAAGCTTTTCCAGTAACTGCTGTTTTACTTCCTCGCCCTTGCTCGTAATAATCATCAGTGTCAATTTAATATGGCTCGTATGAATGGTGTCGACAACCTTCCCTGTCGCATAAATTGATACGAGCGTCAGTAATGCCGCATCCCAACTAAAGACGAATCCGGAAATAGCTACAACGATACCATTCAAAGCAGAGATTAATGTACCAAGTGGAAAATCTCGTTTGCGACTTAGCAGCATCGCTATAATATCAAAACCACCAGAAGAACCTGCCGCACGAAAAATCAACCCCAACCCTATGCCCACAATAACACCACCAAATAATGAGGCAAGAATTGGATCTTGTGTAGCTTTATAAACCGGAATAATATACAAGCTTACCGACAAGACAACTACAGAAAGAATGGTATAGCCAATAAACCGCTTCCCTAGCTTCAAGACCCCTATAATAAGCAAAGGCAAATTCAATAGTAAATTTAAAACCCCTGTATTCAAGGGTGTAATAATACCAAGCATGATAGCAATCCCGCTTAATCCCCCACTTAAAATCTCATGTGGAATTAACAAAAGATTGTAGGCGCAGGCGACTAATATCGATGAAAGTGTAATAACGACAATATTTCGCATAATAATTCCCCTATCATTAACGAACAGTTTTTGTACTTCTTTCCCTTAGAATACCCAACTTATTCGTTCAAAAAACCTGGAGTATTGCACCGCCGCTGTTATAACAACATATTTATTTCTTCTGTTGTTCTTTTTTCTGCTCCTCTTTCAACGGCACTTCTTTTACTGGCTCCTCTTTATTCTCTTCAGCTTTCTCAGCTACCTTATAAATACGTTCAAGCATTGGCGGGTGTGTGTAACGGAACCACTTTACGAGTAACTGTGGATTTACCTCACTTAAGCCAGATATCGTTAGCTTCTGGAATGCAGTAATTGCGGACTCTCGATCACCTGTTAGTGAAATCGCATATTGATCAGCTCTATTTTCCTGATACCTCGAAATATAATTCGACAGAGGGCTTGAAGCAAATAATAAAACAGATGTTAGGAGTAAAAATAATGGATAAGAGCTTATATCACCGATTTTTTTAATTTTTAATACCTGTCCGTAACGTCCAATGAACCACCTCAAACATTTCGCCGTCAGCCATAAGCCTATCAATGTCAACAGAAGATACCCAGCAATGCCAAAATAAATATGCTTTTCAACATAATGTCCCATTTCATGTGCCATGATAAATAATATTTCATTATCTGTTAAACGATTTAAAGTTGTATCCCATAGCACAATTCTCGAATTACTGCCAATACCCGTTACATAGGCATTTAAGGCATTTGTTTTTTCTGCCATATTGACTTCATATACGTGCTCTGCTGGTATATTTGCCTGTTCAGCAATAGACAAAATTTTCTCTTCTAGCTCTTTATTTTTTAGCGGATAAAAATCATTATATAAAGGATCAATAACTACAGGTTGAATAAACATAATAAATATTGTAAATGGAATCGTTAGAAACCATGCATATAACCACCATTTTTTGGCACTCTTTTTAATGAGCCAATAAAGGACAGACACGATAATAATACTCATGCCAAAGTTGACCCAAAAATCAATAATGCCATCTCGCATCCATGACGAAAACCCTTGTGTACTAATTCCGTAGGTTTTGCTTAAATTGTAACGATAATAATTGAGTGGAAATAGTACAACATATAGTAAAAGTGATAATAAGAATAAGTAACTTGCATTTTGTAACAGCTTCCATTTTGTTTGTGATGTAGCTACTTTTTCGAAATAACGTGATACGCCCATAATTAATATCATGAAATAGATTAACCATTCCAAAGGTGTAGCAACAAAGAATAGGAAGTTCCGTATTTTAGAATATTCACCGCTTAAGTATAGTTCTTTTTCAGACATAAACATCACTGGATCTGCAGCTGTCCCCTGCATCGCCCTTGGTATTGTACCTCCACCGCTGTGGAATATATACCAATACATACACAGCACATAAACACCGAATAAAAGTAGCGCGACAATTCCCATTTTTTTCGCTATGTCATTTCCTCCCTTGTTCAACACTAAGTTCGTCCTATAGTAAGTGTAAGCTAAAACGAAAAAGTTAGAACAAATTTTTCTTTGTTTTATTTACCTTCTATTCTACTTCACACCAAAAGAAAAATTCGCTCTACTTCTTCAAACGAGTGACAAGCACCATAGCTTGCTCACTATTTCCAGAAGTGTCGCGAATTAATTTAAATTACTTATCCATTACAAATGCCGTTTTGCCACGTTGATCATCACTTAAATAACCTGCAGTTTTTAATTGATCATGCCATTCTTTTTCTATAACAGCGGCCTTTAATGCATCTTCCTCTTTCGTTGATAGCTCTACCATAATCTCTTCTTGATATTGCCAAATCTCAATATCTGCCTCATAGCCCGCAAAGCTTCCTATATATGTCGTTGCCTTTGCAGGACCATAAACTATCGCTTGAGATAATGTATTTTTATACCATGCTTCAGAATCCCAATTTAAAATTTTCTTCGGAACATTTTCTAAAATTAATTTTTTGGCCGCATTCGTATCCACATCATCATAGGAAACTTTAGATGTAGTCTTTAATGATTCTTTACGACTTATGGTAAATGTACGATTGTCACCCTTAATATCGTTTTCAAATTTATAGTTAGACTCTGCTCCAGTAAAGCCATGACTTTCTGTAATAGCGATTGCTTCATCTAGAGGTGTATTTAAAAATCTCTTTTTATAGGTAATATCCATTTTATTGCTCCCTTTATAGACACGCAAACGATGGATATAATCCTCTTTTAAGAAATCTTTTTTTGGAGTATCAAAGAAATATACCTTTACCTCATCTTTTTTTGTAGCTTGGAAAACTTTTAAAATATCCGATTCACTGAAAAGCTCAGATTTAATATTGAATTTAATTTCATTCCCTGGCTCGATTGCTGCTTTCGCTTGTGTGGAACTAAAGCCAATAATGCTAACAAGTACAATGCCAATTAAACAAAAATTTACTAAACATTTCTTCATATGATCTCCTCCTTTAGTAATTGCAAGAAAGTTGTTTCGCTATTCGTTAATGAACTGTGAAAATAGATTGTTTTATGTGCATGTATTTTCTGAGATAGTGCGATAATATCATGATAATCTGGATGCGTTTTGTAAAAAAAATCCTTGTATTGATTTTTGGAGAATTGCATTCTATATTCGCCTTTATTCCAATATCCTGTAAAGATGACTATAGCTGTGGATTTATTATTAAGTAGCTCCACTAATTTCGCTTCATCACGCTCAGGTATAAAATAAATGGCGTTTTCACTTTCTGTTTTCTTTGCCAAACATTCTACTTTAAACTGTTGCAACAATGTTTTGGTAGCCAATAAATTTTCAGGTGCTTTATCATAATTATCAAATAAAGACAACAAATCATGATCTACACGTACCGCCCTTGTCGTATGCTGAAAAAGATAGGTAGCAATATCTGCTGTTTTTCCTGAAAAAGAAGATGGGAAAATAATTGGGCAGCCCGGATTTGCATGAATATATTCTGTCATTTGCTGTAATACTTCTAAATTATTGATGCGCTTCTCAACATGACCGCTATCAATAATAGCTACATCATATACAGTCCCGTCCTCTATCGGCAGCTCTGCTTTCAACAAAAAGGAATCCACCACATAATCGCCAGAGTAAAATATCACCTCCTCAAAAAAACGAATTTTATACCAAACGCTCCCTATTAGATGTCCACTGTAGCCCCATTGAAAGGCTAGACAGTTACTAACAACTAACCACTTTCCAATAGATTCTGGTTTAAAGGTTCTTGTATGTTTGCATGGCTGTTTTAATTGCTGCGCAGTCATTTTACTCATAATTATCGGCCCTGTGTATCCCAATGTCTCAAGTAAAGGAAGAGCACCTACATGATCTGTATGTGAATGGGAAATAAACACTGCATCAACCTTCGCTACATGAGCTCGTGTTAAATTCGGAGGAGTCTTCTGTCGATTGTTCATCACTCCGCAATCGAGTAAAATAGCATGTCCATTATTTTCAATGAAAAAGCAGTTACGGCCATACTCACCGACCCCACCTAAAATCTCTACATTAAGCATCCGCATGCCCTCCCCTTTTTTGTAACCAGGCAAACAGCAACATGAAAATAACGGTCATGATGACTGTTATTACTGCTAAAGCCATTCCTTCCCCGACATTTCCTTGCTCAAATTGACTGTAAATAAATGTTGCTCCAGTCTCTACTGAAGGGGGCAAAATAAGTAATCCAGCGACAAGCTCACGCATTGAGATAATAAACGTCATCGTCATCCCAGCTAGAATTCCCTGCATTAATAATGGAATGATGATCTGTCGATAAACAGCCCAACTACTTCTCCCAAAAATAGCTGCTGATTGGAATATCGAAGAATCTAATTGTGATAAAGAGGACTTTATATATTGCACAGAATACGGTAAAAAAAGTACACAATACGTGACCACAACCATTGCTTTCGTATTATAAATGGTCGCTGGTAGCCACGGTGCATTCCAAAACATAATTAACCCAACTACAAAAACAATTCCAGGAATAATATTAGGCATTAAACTAAAGAAATCTAATACTTGCTGCTTTTTCGTTTCTCCTTTTTTAATGTATAAGGCAATGAACAAACCAATAATCGCTGTAACGACAGCTGTGATCATGGAGAAAACAACACTATTTAAAAATGCTGACAATCCAGCACTTCCACTTGTAAACACTGCCTGGTAGGAGGCAAAGCTAAAATTGCCTGCTTGTAAACCATCTCCTCTTACTTTTTGCAAAGATGTCATGATAATCGAGAAGTAAGGAATACCGATTGATAGCAAAATGACGATCCCAACAAAAAGCCATGAACCGAGCTTGATATACCACTTATCTTTAATCCCACGAATAGCTGATGTTTTTCCAGAAAGTACGCTATATGTATATTTGCGTCCAATAAGATTTTGAAAATACCAGATAACGAGACAAGCCGACAATAAAAATAATGACAGTGATGTCGCCATACTAATATCTACAGGCCATCTCGATAGGTAAGAATGAATTTCTGTCGTAAATACTTGATAACCAATTCGACTACCAAATGTTGCAGGTGTTCCAAATTCCGCTAACGTTTTGATGAAAATTAGCATACTCCCTAGAACGTAGCTAGGAACCAATAAAGGCAATACTACTTTCGTCCAATTTCTCCAAGGATTTCGTCCGAAAATTAGTGCAGCATCAAGAAAGGAGCCATTGATTCTTAATAGCGTATTTTTTAGCATTAAATATAAAAAAGGAAAAAGATGCAGGCTCATAATCATAACCATTCCAGATAAGGAGAAGAACGCTTCAGTCATCCAAGCTGCACTTGGAAATAGCTGTTGGAGAAATCCATTGTTTTGCATAAACAATATCCATCCCATTGAGCCAATATATGGTGGTGTCATAAATGGAATCGTTAGAACAATATCTAGCCAATTATATTTATACAAGCTTGTTTTCGTTCTTATTAAGGCCATGGTAAATGCTATAATTGTTGTCCCTATAATAACTAAAACTCCTAATAGTATAGAGTTTCCAAGCGTTTGCCATACTCTCTCGTCGGCAAACATTCTATTAATCTGTGAAACACCTAATTGCCCATCTCTCATAAATGTATAAAACACAATGGCAATTAACGGTGCAATAGCAAACGTAATGACAAGTGTCAGTAATAATCCAAAAGTTCGTCTGCCTTCCATAATCATTAACGATTCAATCCTTCCCTAGAAAAACTTAAAGGAGGCTAATAAACCTCCCACATCTACTTAACGAAAAATACCATTGAATTTAGTTAATACTTCAAGCTGCTTCGCTTCTGCACCTTTCCAGTTCACGTTTAACTGTGGAATTTCATCTAAGGCTGCACGGTCCTTAACAGGTATATCTTTGTTCCCTGGTAGTAAGTAGGCATTTGCCACAAGCTTTTGCCCTTCATCTGACAGTAAAAAGTCAACGTACGCTTTTGCACTATCTACGTTTTTTGCATCTTTCAAAATACCAACAGCTCGTGGACTGACAACTGTTCCGCTTTTTGGATAAACAATTTCTACTGGCTCACCATCAGCTTTTGCTTTATAGGCCATGTAATCTACCCCTGAAATTGTGGCATTTTTGTCACCTGTTATAACAGCATCTAAAGCTTCCTTATTGGCGCCATTTACCTGTAGACCATTTTCCTTCCACTTCTCCATCGTAGTCCAAGCCATTTTTTCAGCTTCTGTATATCCGTATAGGAAATCTACAGCAGAACCTGACAAGCTAGGGTCTGGAATATTAATTTTATTTTGCCATTCAGCTTTTGCTAAATCTGTCCATTCTGCCGGAGCTTGTTGCGTATTTTTTGTATTATAAGCAATTCCTAAAGCTGAGGCACTGTAACCATAGTAATAACCTTTTGCATCAGACCAATCGCTATTGATTTTCTTTGCATTTGCGGCTTCTTTATAGCTTTGAAGCTGATCTGTTTCCTTTAAGCCCTCCATTGAAGCGACAGAAGCTAGTACGACAACGTCTGCTACAGGGTTATTTTTCTCCGCTTCTAAACGCGATAATATTTTGCCTGTTGTCCCTTGGAACATCTCTACTTTTATTCCTATTTTCTCTTCAAAAGCTTGTTGAATATTCGCCGCTAAACCATCTGGACCAGCAGAATATACCGTTAAAGTTTGTTCTTCTTTCGGCTTTGCACTTGATTCTTTATCGCTCTCTACTGTTTTATTTCCACAGCCCGCTAATGCTAGTGTTAAAAGAATTCCCGCTGTAGCAAATAGTTTTAAACTTCGTTTTTTCAATGTAAACCCTCCAATTGATATATTCGTTTTTCATCAATAAAAACTTCAAGCTGTTTTCCGTGCTCTATAGGTTCTGCCTCGTAAAAGCTCCAGTGCTTACCTTCTACTTGTGCTTGCACTAAATACCGATCACCAACAAAGGTACTTTTTACAATCATCGCTTGTTTCGCAATTGTACCTGGGCGTGGTAATCTGGAAACTCCTTCTGGTCGCACAATATAATTGCCTTTATCAAACCAGTTCACCTTGCCTATAAAATCTGCTACATACGGTGTTGCTGGGGCGTGATATATTTCTTCTGGGGTTCCTACTTGTGCAATTCTTCCTGCCTCCATCACGATAATTTGATCTGACATTGCCATAGCCTCTGTTTGATCATGTGTGACAAAAATTGCCTGACAATCTAGCTCATGAATAATATGCATGATTTCATCTTGCATTTTTTCTCTTAGTACTGCGTCAAGAGCCGATAAAGGTTCATCAAACAAAATAAGCTTTGGATTTGTCGCAAGTGCCCTCGCAAGCGCTACTCTTTGCTGCTGTCCTCCAGATAACTCACCAGGCTTTCGTTTTTCAAACCCCTCCATTTTCACCAATCGCATAACGTGCTCTACTCGTGTCGGAATATCTGACTTTGGAACAATTCCCTTTAAGCCAAAAGCAATGTTTTGGAAAATTGTCATATGTGGCCATAATGCAAAATCTTGAAAAACCATTGTCATATTTCGCTTATTTGGTTTTACATTTTTACGGACTTCGGATGAATAAATAATTGTTTCATCAAAACGAATTTCTCCATTTGTCGGTTGTTCAAGCCCTGCTAATATTTTTAGTAACGTTGTCTTTCCACAGCCTGATTGTCCTAAGATTGTAATGAATTTGCTATCCAACTCAATATTGATAGGCCATAGCGCTTGAGCCTGTCCATATTTTTTCTCTATATTCATTAATGAGATTTTCATAATATCCTCCTTGTTAATTACAACTATAAATTCCAGATATTTAGAAAATATTAATCTACTATTAATATCTCGTTAAAAAAAATCTAATAAACTAAAGCAAATACAAGATTTTTTCTAATTTACTTTAGGAGGATAAAATGAATAATGTGAAGTTACAGGCATTTTGCCTACTCGTAGAATTTAAAAAATTAGCTCCTGTTGCCAAAGAGCTAGGTCTTACAGCGCCGACAGTATCCTTTCATATTCGTTCCATTGAAGAGGAATATGGCATCCGTTTATTTCGGACAAATGCAGGTGGATACCGTTTAACAGAAGCGGGAGAAGGGCTCTATCATTATGCTCGCCAAATTGTACAGCTACAAAAAGACATGAATCGCTTTGTCGAAAATCTTTTGGCGGGTAATATTGGCTCCATTCGTCTTGGTGCAAGCGGGCTACCTGCACATATTTTTATGCCGGATATTATTCATCTGGTTTCAACAGCTTACCCAGACATTCGAATATCGCTAGAAGTAAAAACAGCGCCTGAAATTGAACAAAAGGTAGCTCTTCAAGAATTAGATTTCGGGCTAATTATGGAAACAAAACAAGAAAATTCGTCTCTAATATACGAAACAATCGGCGAAGATTCCCTTGTATTAGCATTGAGTCCTACCCATGAACTTGCAGCAAAAAAGGACATCACAAAAGCAGATGTCCTAAAAAACAAAGTATTATTGCATACATCCTCAAGTTCAACGAATCATTTTATAGAAAAATGGATGGACCAATTTCACCCATCCATATATACGATCGAGCTAGATTCTGTCAGCACTATTAAGAAAATGCTTACTTTCGGAAAAACAATTGCCTTTTTGTCAGTTGCCCTGATAGAAGATGAGTTAAAATCAGGACTTTTGATCAAAAGAGACTTACACGATGTGGCACTTAATAGAAAGATTCAACTTATTTATCCTAAATCTCGTCTAGATAGCAAGATGGATGCGTTTGTAAAAACTGCAATTTATGATTTAGCCAAACAATTAAAAAAATAACCTCTTATGACATAATTCCATAGTCGACAATAATAACATGGAATGGGGATTGTTTATCCCTATGAAAGGAGGGTTGTACTTGTTAACTGAGTTACTGACAAAAGATACTATACAACTCGCAAATTTTGTAAATACTTGGCAAGAAGCTGTTCATTTAGCAGCAAGTCCACTATTAAAGCACAATAAAATCGAAGAACGCTATATTGAGTCTATGATTCATTCCATTGAAAAACACGGACCTTATGTAGTCATTACACCAAAAGTAGCGATTCCTCATGCACGGCATACAGAAGGAGTCAATGAACTAGCCATGAGCCTTTTAAGCTTACAAAAACCTGTTTTGTTTGGACCAGAAAAGCCTGTTTTCTTAATTATTGTCTTAGCTGCGACCGATAATGCGTCACATCTGCAGGCCTTAGTTGACTTAACAAAGATTTTGCAAGAACCCAATCAAATCGACAGCATCATCGCCTGCCAGCATAAAGACGATATTATCAAAGAAATCCAACAAATTGTGGCAAAGGAGTAATCTTGATGAAGATTTTAGTAGTGTGCGGAAATGGCTTAGGCAGTAGCTTTATAATGGAATTGAATGTAAAAAAAGCGTTAACTGAACTTGGAAAAGTTGCAGAAGTAACTCATACAGATTTAGCATCTGCCAAGGCCGAGAAAGCGGATATTTATATCGGTGCAGAAGATATTGTTAATCAATTAGGCGAAGAGAGAGGTCATATCGTTAGTATTGTCAATATGATGAGTATTTCTGAAATTAAATTAAAGCTTAAACCGCTGCTATAAAGGATTGAATTTGAACTTAATTAAAAATTGGATAGGATGAGGTGTTAATATGTTAGATGTTATTATGAATGACATTTTAGGAACACCAGCTATATTAGTCGGCCTATTCGCTTTTGTCGGTTTATTAATCCAAAAAAAGTCAGCTTCAACTGTTCTTTCTGGTACATTAAAAACGGTTATGGGCTTTGTTATACTTGGCGCAGGTGCAACCGTTTTAATTGGTTCTTTAAATCACTTTAGTAAAATGTTTGATCATGCATTTAATGTCCAAGGGGTTATCCCAAATAATGAAGCAATTGTAGCAGCCGCTCAAACTAGTTTTGGAACAGCTACTGCCATGATCATGGTTTTCGGTATGATTATGAACATTTTATTCGCAAGATTTACGCCCTTAAAATATATATTTTTAACTGGTCATCATACATTATTTATGGCGTGTTTAATCGCAGCATCGCTTTCAGTTGGCGGTATGAGTGGCACACCACTTATCATCGTTGGCTCTATTATTCTTGGTCTTTGTATGGTCATATTCCCTGCCATTCTACAACCAACTGTTCGCCAAATAACAGGTAGTAATGATTTTGCTGTTGGCCATTTTGGCAGTGTTGGTTATTATGTATCTGCTAAAATCGGGAAGCTCTTTGGAAACAAAGCCAAATCAACAGAAGATATAAAAGTTCCAAAATCTCTAGGTTTTTTACGAGATACATCTGTAGCTGTGTCCTTAACTATGAGTCTATTTTTTATTATCGTTGCCTTATTCGCAGGCCCATCCTATATTGAGACACAATTATCTGGCGGTTCAAACTTTATCGTCTTTGCCATTATTCAAGCTATTACCTTTGCCGCTGGTGTCTATATCATTTTGGCTGGAGTGCGAATGCTTATTTCCGAGATTATTCCTGCCTTTAAAGGTATTGCAGATAAACTTGTGCCAAACACAAAGCCTGCATTAGACTGCCCTACAATTTTTCCGTTCGCACCAAATGCAGTTATTATTGGCTTCCTGTTTAGCTTTGTAGCAGGCTTAGTGTCTATGTTTATACTCCCCCTCATAGGGCTAAAAGTGATTGTACCTGGGCTTGTACCACATTTCTTCACAGGTGCGGCTGCAGGAGTATTCGGTAATGCAACTGGTGGAAGACGCGGTGCTATGGTAGGAGCATTTGCTAATGGATTAATTATTAGCTTTATCCCCGCGATTCTACTTATCTTTATGGGTGATATCGGCTATGAAGGAACTACTTTTGGCGATTCAGACTTCGGTATTGTAGGTATCATTATTATAAATGTATTGAAATTATTTGGTGCAGTGTAGCTTAATTCTTACTATTGAACGATGGGCCTTGCAAACTCTTTAGATGTTTGCGAGGCTATTTTAATTGACAAAGAAAAGGGTTGATCTTGCAAAATATATAGCTATTTCACTAGTAAAGTTATCTTTCCCATTTACAGTAATTTATTGACCCTAGTCAAAAAAAGTGTATAAAGATTAACAGAAAGCCTTATCAAACTAATCAATCCCTTCACTCATATTTTCTTTTTTTATCAATTCATTTCTTTTTCTTAAAGAACTAAATCCAATTAAACCAATAATTAAAATAATTCCTCCTCCGCCCCAAAAGACACTGGATGTAGAAAAAATAGCCAAAATACTACTACTAATCCCTAACGATAATGTATCACTTGTATAATTAATAGATGATGAAATACTGAACACTTTACCTAACATATTGCTGGGAACTTGCTCTTGTATTATTACAATTCTTCCAAGTCCTTCACTCGCCTGACCTATTCCAATAATAATTGTGGCTATATAGATAACAAAAATAGATGCTGATAGACCGATTAATAATAAACCACTACCCCATAGGATGATTCCTATATTAAAAATTACTATTGGATTAAGTTTTTTCAATGTACCAAGAATAATAGAAGTAGAGAACGCTGCTGCACCAAGTATGCCCGTAATAATTCCAAAAGTTGAAATATCTTTTCCTAAATAAGAATCTAGATAAATAGGTAATCCCACACGCCACAATCCTGTATTTATCAGTATACTTATACCTTGAACAAACATAATAAAGAGAATAGTTCTATCTGATTTTAAATAAGCTAAAGTCAATTTAATTTCGCCTATTGTTCCTTGTTCACTATTATTAGTATTCAAATGTGTAACTTTATAGTTAATTAGCAAATGAAATACACTAGAAATACTTATTAAAATGAACGCTAGAGTTAAAATATGAATTTGATCTGTAACTTTAACAACTATCCCTACTGAGGCAGGAATAATAATACTAGCACCACGCTGAATTGAATCCAAAAGAGCATTACTTCTTTGTAATTTATTATTTGTAACTAATTCTGGTAACAGAGCTCGAAAACTTGGTTCTGAAAAACAATTTAAAATACTTATTAACATTGCAATACACATTAATATGAAATAATTTAGAAACCCTAAAAAGAACATAATTGGAATACTAAAAATTAATATTGCTATGAGAAAATCACAAATGATCATGATTTTCTTTTTGTTCCACTTATCAGCCTTTACTCCACCATAAATTCCAAGAAATATAAAGGGCAAAGTCTCAGCCATTACCATTAAAGATAAATAGAGTGGTGATCTATTTGTCAATTCCATCGTTAACCAGATGAGCTCCAAACTAAATAATATTAAAGAACTTCTTTTAAAAAGCCTTCCTAATAACAAAAACGTAAAATTTTTATCATCTAAAATATCCTTATACAGGATTTTCATTCTTTAGCATCCTTTCATTATAGAAACTTACAAATCTATTTAATCCTTCTTTTAGGCTTAGACTATCTATGGCACATTTATTCCTTTCGATTTTTACATTTTTTAATAATGTAAGCTATTGTTACCACTGCAAAAATTGTTATTAAAGCTGATGTTTTGAAATTTCATTAGCAATACACGAAAATATTATTTCGGTTGAAGCTCCGAGACTTCTTACCTTTTAATCTAGGATGATGTTTAATCTAATATAATAAAAGCTCAATTAAACAATATGATTTATACATCTCAAAAATTTTCAGCGCTCTGATTAATGAAATTATTTCGCTTCCTTTCGAATCCATGACTTTAGCAAGCGATATAATGACAATAACAAGTACCATTTTTTTATTTATAACGGTTATTAACATTCTATGCGAACTTTCAAAACAATCAAAATCAGAATTCGCTGTTATTTCAATCAATTTTGATAATTACGTAAATCAATTAGCTGAAAGAGAAAAAAATCGAAAATATATTAAAATTATTTGGTGCTGTTAATTCATTACTAACAAATGGTGGGCCTCACAAACTCTTTGAATGGTTTGGCGCGGCTTTTTAAATTGCCTAAATGAAAAGGTTGATTATGTAAAATATATAAATATTCCACAATATCCCTCTACCTTTTTCACTATATACATAGAGGAAATCCATTACAAAACAAACTAAATGCTCATTGCTTAGAAAATATCAAGAATAATTTGAACCCATTTTCCTGTAGTAAATTGTAAATAATCTGATAGTATTTAGTGGTAAAACAAAAATCATCGTCTGACATCTGACATAAATTAACTATTTGTCGATATAAATAATACATATAATTGGAGGTACTCATATTGAAAAAATTCATGATTGGCTTGTGTTTAATAGCTTTGTTAATAGCAGGATGTTCAACAGCATCGCAAGAAAAAGCGCAAGATAACTATAAAATTGGTATCTTACTTTCGGATGCAGGGCTTGGTGATGAATCATTTAATGACTCAGCTTTTAAAGGTCTTGAGCAAGCACGCGATGAACTAGGTATTTTGTTTGATTATAAAGAGGCGCCTGATGGCAATTACGAACAGAAGCTAGAGGAACTTGTCGCAGAAAAATATAACGTCATTATTGGTCTAGGCTTCTCTGTACAGGAGGCATTGGAAAAGACTGCGAAGAAATATCCTGATCAACAATTCGTCTTTATTGACGGACAATCAGATGTTGCAAATATCACTTCCATCACTTTTAAAGAGCAGGAAGGTAGCTTTTTACTTGGCATGGTTGCAGCAATGACGAGTAAAACTGGAAAAATAGGATTTATTGGTGGCGCAAATGTTCCAGTTATCCACCATTTTGAGAACGGCTTTATTGAAGGCGCTAAATATTATAATCCAAATATCGAAATTGTTAGTGAATATTCTGGCTCATTTGATGATACCGATGCGGGTGCCGCAATCGCAGAACGTTACATAAAGAACAAAGTAGATTTTATTTATCATGCAGCTGGATTCACAGGCTTCGGTGCCATAAAGAAAGCGGAAGAAATGGGCATATATGCGGCCGGAGTTGATATTGATCAATTTTACATTGCAGAAAAAACTGTCGTAACATCGATGTTAAAAAATGTCGACCAAGCTGTTTTTAAAATTGCTAAAACATTAGATGAGGAAGAGAAAATTTCCGAAAAATCGTTGTCATTCGGTTTAGCTGATAATGGAGTGGGCCTTGCGGATATACGTGTTATTAAACTTACACCTGAACAACAGGCTGCTATTGAAAAAGCAAAAGAAGATATTGTCTCGGGTAAAATAAAAGTTACTGCAGAAAAGGGGAACAGCCAGTGACACTACGAAAAAAGCTATTTTTGAACATACTTATTCCAATTGGACTCGCAATGGCAATGATTGGTTTTATTATCATTCAAACATTCGATATACAAACAACTGCACAAGAGGATACAGAACTATTACTGGCAGTGAAAGAACTTGAACAAAGTTTAGTTGTAGCAAGCCAATCATTAAACAACTACACTTTTTTAGATAGTGAGGCCAATAAAAATGAAGCTCTTTCAATTTTAAAAGAAACGGAAGTAAATTTAGAAAAACTATCAACTATTGCAAAAATACCTGAGCATCAGGCAATCATCAAAAAAATCCAAGGTAAATACGATGCATTAGCAAAAGCTTCAGAAGCAGGGTTTCTTGCTCACAATCGTCCTGAAATAAAAAAACAAGCAATTAGAATATCCGGTATTTTGAACGATATGTATCTACTGAAAAAAGAAACAAATGAATGGTATAAAGAAACGAATGATTTGGCAACACAAAAAATTTCTTTTATTACCACATCAACAATAATAGGAAGTATCCTTCTAATTATTGCTACTATCATTTTTTCGTATGTCGCAACGAAAAGAATTACTAAACCGATTAACCGAATCGTGGAATATGCACAATTGGTGGCTGCAGGGAATTTGACAATTGACCCCTCTTCCCTCATCTATAAGGAAGGCAGTCGAAATGAAGTTGACCAACTGACCGAGAACTTTTCCAAAATGATTGTTGGCTTAAAAAGCACCGTACAATCAATTGATCATGTAGGTAAAAATGTTGGTCTATTTACAAAAGATGTCACAAGCTATATTGAAACCGTTAACGAAGGCAGTAAACAAATTGCTACATCAACAGACGAATTGGCAAAGGGTAGCCTAACTATTTCAGAGGATATCCAGTCTGCGGCTATCCTGATGAATACGATGGCGGATCAATTTACTACTGTTCAGGAGACAAGTGAACAATCAGCAGTGAACGGTAACAAAGCACTTACTGCTGTTCAAAATGGTCGTAGCTCACTAGAGAAGCAATCCTCTATCGCGAAGGATATTTCATCCACTTCGATTAATATCAAAGAGGCTGTGACTCAATTCTCTCAATTCACAACAGAAATTGAAGGAGCGGCTAATGCAGTCCACGCGATTGCTGATCAAACAAATCTCTTAGCATTAAATGCTGCAATCGAAGCGGCACGTGCAGGCGAAGCCGGAAAAGGATTCGCAATTGTAGCAAAGGAAGTCAAAAAACTATCTCATGAAACAGAAAAGGCAACTACTTTCATCTCTTCGATGGTGACACATATACAAGATGGCATTACGCTCATTCTCTCTACTGCAGAGCATGGACATCAACTCTCAAAAGAACAATTACAATCGATGACCGATACAGAAAAGTCATTTGAGGCGATTGCATCTCATATATTAGACATTAACGATCAGTTACAGCACCTTACGAAAGATATGGAGCAAACAAGCGAAATGAGCCAGCAAATGAACAGTGCCATTGAAAACATTTCAGCTATTACGGAAGAAACTGCAGCAGGAACAGAAGAAATATCCGCTTCTACTCAGGAACAGTTAGGATCATTCGAAAAAATTAGTGAAAAGGTTTCTGAACTTCAAGAAATGACAAATACATTAACTGTAGAGCTAAAAAAATTCACATTATAATGGTAAAAACAGCTTTAGGATAAATTAATAAAAAAAGTTAGAAAAACAAAATCCCGAATAACGGACATTATTCGGGATTTTACTTAATGAAATATTTAAAGTTAACCCCATCAACTAAAGCTATTGATCCTTTCCACTTCTAGCTCAATCATTGCGCATAGAATCGTAGGAGCGAATATTTAGATGAACGAAAATGTAAATTCTAGAGTGATACCTTATTTCAAGATAAATATTTCATTGTTAAATGGAGAACTGCAACTTCATCTCCGGTGTTTTCATAGCTATGCTTTCGATTTGCTTCAAATTGAATAGAATCATATTCGTTTAATGTATATATTTCTTGTCCAACTTGAATCGAAATTTCCCCTTTCATTACTGTTACAAACTCAATAGCTCCTTCATGATGAGGTTCTGCCTCATATATGCTATTCGGTTGCAAACAAGCACGATGCATTTCCAACCCCGTTTCTTTTTTGTAACGAAATATAGTCTCTAAACGCCACATTTGATTTTCTTCTATAATAAATCCTTCTCCGCAGCGTGCAACATTTACTTTATCTTCGATAACCATAAGCCTTGACAACGGAATAGATAATCCTTTTGTAATCTTCCAAATGACGCCTAATGTAGGATTCGTTTCTCCTCTCTCAATTTTTCCTAGCGTTAATTTACTAACACCCGTTTTTTTCGCTAACTCTTCTAAACTTAATTTTTGTTCATTTCGTATTTGTCGTAACAATTGACCAACTTGCAGAATTACTTCTTTTGTTTGCATATCCTCTTGTTCTTTCATAGGAACCCCACTTTCGGTATATTATAGTTTACTTTTCACCTAAATAATTATATTATAATATATATTTAGAAAGGAGCGAACGAAATGCGTGCTATCTTATTAGGTATTTTATCATCTGCGTTTTTTTCAGCTACATTTATTATAAATCGAGTTATGAACGTATCAGGAACAAGCTGGGCTTGGACTGCTTCCTTCCGATTTTTATTCGCTTTACCCATTTTATTCTTTATCGTTCTATTTCGCAAAAACCTTCGTCCACTATGGGTAGAAATGCGTAAACATCCTTTGGCATGGCTTGGTTATGGCACAATAGCCGGAGTTGGATTTTATTCCTTATTAAGCTATGCTGCTGTATTCAGTCCTGCATGGCTCGTAGCAGGTACATGGCAAATAACCATTTTAGCTGGTTTGTTATTATCTCCGTTATTTTTTATTACATTGGAGACGAAGTCAGGAGTTAAACGAGTTCGCGGTAAAATTCCAATGCGAAGCTTACTCGTTTCCTTATTTATTTTAACAGGTGTCATTTGTATGCAATTAACAGAAGCTGGGGATATTACTATTTCTCAATTTTTATCCGGCTTCCTCCCTGTAGTCATCGCTGCATTCTTATATCCTTTCGGTAATAGAAAAATGATGGAAGTCGTTGGTGGTCGCTTAGATACATTTCAACGCGTGTTAGGCATGGCAATTGGCAGCCTTCCTGTCAGTATTATATTAGCGATTTATGGTTGGACTACAACTGGCATACCAACATCTGGGCAAATCATGCAAGGTTTCTTATTAGCATTATGTTCGGGTGTTATCGCCACAATGACATTTTTCTTCGCTACTGACTTAGCGAAAAATAACCTTTCTTTGTTAGGGGCAGTGGAGGCAACACAAGCAGGAACAATGATTTTTACTGTTCTTGGTGAAATCCTTTTTTTAAATGGTTCTTGGCCTGTTGGACTATCTTTAATCGGTATGATCATTATCATGATTGGAATGATAGCTAATAGTATTTTAAATCGTTCTGTTCCTGTATCCAGACAAAAGAAAGCAGCATAGCTTTACTTTCTTCAAGTAGCATTTTACATCGTGTAAAATGCTATTTATTTTTCATGTTGTCAAAGAGTTAAATTGTAATTCAAGATCATTCAAAGTGTCTCAATTATGCCTCAGCATAATTGCTTCCGGAGGCTTTAACTTCTTTCAGCGAGTGTTTGGATACCCGCTGAAAGAAGTTAAAAAGAGATGTTAACGCTGTTTGAACACCACCTGGACAAATAGCAATGCGATTGCCTTTTTTAACGTATTCTAACGAAGCTGATTTAGTCAAACCAACGACAACATAATTATTTGCAGATTATGCAGCTATACTGTGCTTTGATTTTCGTTCCGACTGGGCGTTTTGCCGCTGACGCTTCGCTTTCGCGCAGAGCAGAGCTTCCTGGGGCGTCCGATCCTATATACATGGCATACGTTTAACAAATGTCATCTACAACTTTTGGCGATGGGCCTCAGATGCGAACATTCAATAAAGAGAGAGCATGTCCTTTCATGAGTAAAAAACATGCTCTCTTTAATGTATTATTATAGTTTTATCAAATATATTTTTTTAATATGACAAACTGCGAATTTATGATAAAAGGTAAAATAAAAGAGACAAGTATGATTACCATTATTTACATCTAAAGAATAAAGCCCAACTTCTCCATAAATTAGTATAATGAATGATTTTCAAACGAGGGACCATCGATGCGTCCGATAGCGGGCATTTTCACCCATTTATCCTTATTCTAAGCCTTTTTTTCAATATATTCATGGTATACTTTTACAAAACTTTAGCGGAAAGGAGATTTCCACGCCCTATGTTAAAAGAACGAATCGATTTTTTGTGCAAAAAGAAAACCATCACCCGCAAAGAGCTGGTTGAAGGTTTAGTGACGCAAACCCATTTTGCCAATATCCTCGCAGAGCGTTACCCTCTCGCCGCTGATTTGGCTGAACATATAGCCTCCCGTCTCAGCGTCTCTTCTGCTTATTTGCTACAGACTTCATCTCAATCGCCGGATACATTGGCAAAGGCAGAGAGCATTTTCGAAATGTTATCCCAATCCACTGCATCCATCGATGAACAGCAGGTTAACGATCTGCCGGATCGCGACGATGCTTTAACCGTTGAGTTGACCACAGCCTTAATGAAAGCCGTATATTACCAGCAGCTTAATGACGCGGCAGCTCATGATTATTTGCACCGGAACTATTTGAATTATTACTTGGATAAATACGGTCGTCCTGACGACAATGATCTGCCCCTGCCAGCCAAAAAAGCGATGTTTTATTATAAAATCCAACTTTTCAGATCCAAACACCATTACCATGAGGCACTGCTTCAAGCACGAAAACTTGCGGAACTGCTCGCTCCAGGTAGCGAGCCATGGCTGACGGCGCATAATTTCATGCTTGAGGCCTTTATCTATTTGAAACAGTATGATCATGCGAAACAGACGTTTGAGCAAATGATGAAGCATGTCTATGAACAAAGGCTCTTTCACCGTTTGAGCGGGTTCTATCTTACCTACAGCGGTTATCAGTTTACGGTCGGACTTGTTCAGGAAGCGCTGCTAACCTTATCCATGGCGGAAGCACATTTGGTTTACACCTCCAGTCAGGGCGAAATGATGACATCCATAATGAACAACCGAATTATCATGCAAACGCTGCTGGGCGAATATGACAAAGCCGCATTGGAGATTGACCGCTTTAAAGAAATGATTCGGTGCGAACCAGAAGAAATTAGACAGAAGTTCCAACCGCTGCTCGATATTTACCGCTGCGAGTTGGAACTAAAACAAAAGCAATGGGCATTGCTCCCGCAGATGATCAAGGCGCTTGAAAACAGCGCCGAAACAATCGATCAACAAATGTCGCTGCAGTTCTACCAAAGCCAACTCTCGTTTGCGCAGGGGCAGTTCGAACGTTCAATGGAGCATGCCATGGCCTGTTTGCCTTATTTTGAGTCCATTCAGCAAACCAACCGCTTGGAGACTCTATATGAGTCGCTTGCCGTCGTCTCTGAGGATGCCAGAAAATACAAGGAATCAGCTGCCTATTACAAGAAGCTAGTTTACCTTCTGCGAAGCAAATAATAAACCGGATTTCAGTCGGAAAACCGCAATACGAATGGGCTGTTCCAAACGTTAAAAGGCGGATTTTCCGCTTTTTATTGCAGTAACAGCGTGGATCTTCGCAAAATTCACTCCTTAAACCGGAAGTAAAACCGTTGATCACCGCCACCATATTGTATCCTTTCAAACCTATTGTCGCCTTTCCATCCACTGTTTACAATTGTGATAGAGACATCGATGAACTCAAAAATACGATTGTAGCGAGGTGCTTAACATATGGGCTGGTTCGGTAAAAAGAAACATGCACAGGACAATTTGGAAAAAGCGGATCAAGTATTAAATAAAGGCTTGAGCGGCATGATGATGAAGGGTCTCATCCCCAAGCAGCATCGCGAAGCCATAAATCAAAGCATTGAGCAGACTAGGCAAGCGCAGATGGCCGCGGGAGGTTCCGTCCCTATCACTGCTACCGCTATCGTCCTTTCGGTACGCGATACCGGAAAACTGATTAATTTTGAACCGGTTGTTATTTTGGAGCTGGAGGTGACGGAAACCCGTGGCAGCCGTTATACGAAAACGCTCGAAACGCTTGTATCCAAATTACAGGTGCCACGGGCCGGGGATCACATCGGACTCGGACAGCATCCGGCCAATCCGGCGGAACTCATCTATGTTGGCCCCATGACTTGAATCTGACCGAGGAGGGATAATGATGCAAAAAATCTTAACATCACTTGGCATGATTACCGTGCTTGGCGTTTGCTTTTCCCCGCTGCTGGCTAATTGGATATGGGACGATCCCTTTATCATTATAGGTTCTCCTTGGTTTGTGCCAGCCATCTTTTCCGGCATTACCCTGTTGATTCTTCCACCCATATTGAGTAACGTCTTTGGTGTGGGTACCGTCAAGAAGGGGCAGTCAGCAGTGGGACTAATCACGAATATCCAGCAAACCGGAACGGTCATTAACAATAAACCGGAAGTCAAGCTGGAGCTGATGGTAACAAGACAGGGCCACGACAAATACCCGGCCAAGCTGCGGATGATTGTTCCTGTCGCGAATTTACCACAATTTCAGCCTGGATTCATTATTCCCTTACTGGTCTCGGAGAAAAATCCCTACAAGATCGGTTTTGATGCCAAAGGTCATATGCATCAAAATGATCTTCAATCGCTTTTTAATGAACAGCTTGTTAAACAAGGTTTGAGTCCGGACCTAGCGGATATTGCGCAAACCGGGGAGAAAGGTCTAGCTAAAGTAATGGATGTGGTACCACTGGGTATGGCCGCATCCGGAAAAATTCAACTGCAGCTTACTCTCGCCGTTACCAAACTAAACGGGGAAACATTCAAGGTGACGGTACAAAAAGATCTGCTTGTCATGAATGTTGCCCGGGTGCAGCAAGGTCAAATCATCAATGTCATCTATTCCCCGCAGGACCCTGCGAAGCTGACGATCGTGCTGCCGGTCACGGAGCAGGAAATCCGGCAGACGTTCGGTACATAAACATGGAAAAGCGTTAGCCTCCGGGTTGCAGCCAGACCTCTTCATTGTTAACTTTATTTATGGTTGAATGAAACACTAATCAAAAACAACTATGGAAAAATTAGTAAAAACCCAATCGACATGCAAATAGAAACAACCTTTCATTTATGGTACTATACACAAAATATTAGAGAAAGAAGTGAGGAAACTGAATTACGGAAAAACGATGGTTGAATTTTTTTCTAGCGTGGAAGAACTTAAACAGCTTCACAAAATAATTAATGATTACAACTTACCTATTAAAAGTGAAGATACTTTTGAAAAACAAGTGGTGGGGGTTAGTGAATATTTAAATGAACCTACTTTTATCGAAGCTCGGAATAAAAAACGATCTTTAAACATTATCTCGGGTGTTATTGCATTACCAATCGTTGTCTTTATTGTTTATATGATATTAGGAAAGCTAAAAGTAATAGATCGAGAGGACATCTTTAAAAATGTACTTGATTGGTTTTTAGCTTATCCATGGGCGTTTATTCTGTACGCTTTTGTATTTGCTTCTATTGTAATTGCACATAAATTAATAGAAAAGAAAATGTATTATAAAATATATCCTAATTTAAAGTTTAAATTATTGGAACAATTAAACTAAAATATTGAAAAGCAGTTTTTAACTAACTTTCTCTCCAAATCAATTAAAAAATACCTTTAAGGAGATAGGAAAGGGTGAGCGCTCTTTCCTATCTCTCATAATTCCAGTACTTCCTTTTACAAACTCACCATTTAGTGAAATATCTTTTAAGTCTGATTCACACTTAAACCATTCATTTATTTTTGCGTATAATGACCAATGATCATTATTATGATTGGAATGATGGCCAATAGTATTTTAAATCGTTCTGTTCCTGTATCCAAACAAAAGAAAACAGCATAGTTTTCCTTTCCCCAAGTAGCATTTTACATTAAGAGCGTGTTTTAAAACGAAAACTGATTGAACACGCTCAATTGAATTATTCATTTATAACGATGTTTAATAAAAGGCTTTAGGATAAATTAAAAACATAAGATAAGAAAAACAAAATCCCGAATAACGTTCAATATTCGGGATTTTTCTTATTTATAAAGTTAAACCACCATCAACAAGAACTATTGATCCTGTCATATAACTAGCGCGTTCAGATGCTAAGAAAGCAACCATTTCTGCTAACTCTTCTGGTGCTGCATAACGTCCCATTCGCATGTTCGGAAGTTCATCTGGAATATAGCCAGTTGTTTCAAACATTTCTGTAACACTATTTGTTAACGCTGTTTGAACACCGCCTGGACAAATAGCATTAATGCGAATGCCTTTTTTAACGTATTCTAACGAAGCTGATTTAGTCAAACCAACGACAGCATGTTTACTTGCAGAGTATGCAGCCATACTGTGTTCGCTTCGGATACCTGCTGTTGAAGCTGTATTAATGATTGAACCACTACCTTGACCTTCCATTACTTTCAAAACATGTTTTAAGCCAAGGAATACGCCTTTTACATTGATGGACATAATACGATCATATTCAGCATCATCAATCTCAGTAAGTGGTGAAATTTTTTGAATAATCCCAGCATTATTGAAAAATACATCGATACGTCCATATGTTTCAATTGTAGCATTTACATATTTCTGAACATCTTCACTTTTCGAAACATCGGCTTGAACGAAGATACCTTCGCCACCCTGTTCCTTAATCAGGCTTAAAGTTTCTTCACCTGTTTCCTTATTGAAATCGACCACTACAACTTTTGCCCCATTACTAGCAAGTTTAATACTGCTGGCTCTGCCAATACCGCTTCCAGCTCCAGTTACGACTGCAATTTTATTTAAAAGATCCATACTTTATTTCCCCCTTGATATATTTAATTCACTGTCTATTTTATTGCCAAATCAACAATTTTTATTGTATTATTCTACACAAAATAGTATTTTCTCATTGTATTTAGCCAAAAATATTACTACTTTCATGGTGATTATTAAAAATAGAAATGGGGTTAGAAAGATGAAAATCTCCTCAATCGATCTTCAATATATTTGTCAGCTAATTTATGAAACACATAATCTTTCTGTTTTTTATATCAATCAATTTGGAGAAATTACTTTTGAGTACACTTCAAAACATTTCCAAGAAAACTCACATTTTGCTCCTTTAAAAGATCACATTCGAGCATATCCATTTCATACTACTCCAAGTGATTTCCCGATTTTTTTCTCTAAAGGTAAATTAAATTTTTTCTATATTAATTTGAAAATGGATCAGCAATTTTTAGGTTCAATCATAGTGGGACCTTCACTTTCCTCAGAAATGTCTGATGAAAAAATAAATTTCTATGATGGCGATCAACCCATCCCGTCTCTCCATTACCAACAATTTTTATCAATTAGTTTATTCGTTTACTATCTTATTTATCGACAAAAACTAAACAAAACGATGGTTATACATAACAACCAAGCATTAAAGCCGATTATTATCCAGGAAGAAAATACGATTCTTGAACTTTCAAATGCAAGAAGAAACTATATTGTTCATACAAACCTTTATTATGAAAAAATATTGTTAGACTATGTGAAAAACGGGCGTAAGGATAAATTAACTGAGGTGCTGAACTACTCTATCGTCGGAGAAGCTGAACTTGGCGTACTATCTAAACATAGTCGGCTAAGAAGTTTACAGAATCTAATGATAACCGGAATAGCCCTTACTTGTCGTGCAGCCATAGAAGGTGGATTAAATGAAGAAACCGCACTTACATTAAGTGATTTCTATATTCAAAAACTCGAGGAACAAGATAGTTGGCATACAATACTCGCTTTAACAGAGGAAGCCATTTACGACTTTACTAATCGAGTATCTAAAGCAAATAAAGAAATGTTTTCTGCGACAATCACAACTTGTCATCATTATATTGATAATCACATTTATGGTGAAGTTACTTTGGATCAACTTGCAGATATCTGCCACTTAAGTCCCAATTATCTTTCATCTTTATTTAAAAAGGAAGTCGGCATTTCAATCAGTGAATATATTCAACAACAACGTATCGATGAAGCAAAGAGACTATTAACTTTCACAAATTATCCAATCTTAGATATTGGTTCATTGCTAAATTTCACTGATCAAAGCTATTTCATTAAAATCTTTAAAAAATTCACAGGCATCACACCAAAACAGTATAGAAATGAGCACTATAATAAGTAATCGACAGCCAAATTAAAGAGAAGGGGAAATTATCGCTAAGATAACAATTTCACCTTCTCTTTTAAGTTTTTTCAACACATAGCAATAGGCATAGTTTTTTTACGGAAACGGCGTTACTATCCATCCTAAGCCGAAAAAAATGACTGTAAATATCATAATAAATAATTCAATACTTAACCCCCATAGACCTAATGAACGACTTTTTTTAGAAAATAACGCAATAACGCTAAGGGGGGCTGTCAAATAAATAAACAGAAAGAGGTTATTAGACGTTATATCAATATTCGTTAATAGCGTAATATTAAGTAATAGCAGTAGACATAAGCCACTAATGACTCCAAACCATCCAGCTGTGACGAATCCCTTTTCAAATCGTTTTAACGTGACCAGTTCCATAATTTCACCTCACCTACTTTTAAATACCGTACACTATTATTCATTTTTTCTAATGATGCAAGGACCTCTTTTTTCGGTCCTGTTACTACAACCCCATAAGTCTTTACGCCATGTTTATTAATGTAAGCAATACGCTCTGGCAATGCTAAATTTTTCGCGCTAGATATCGCTGTCGCAAGCTCTTCATGGTTCTCCATAGTCTTTAAAATATCTTTAAATACTTCTTCATTTGACGCTGAATCTCGAAATGGTGACCAAGTAGAATTATCACGTTGCACAGGATAGCCAATTGGTGAAACAACGTTGCCATCTTTACTTAAATTTGTTTTTTCTACACCGGTATCGACAGCAGCCCACACGACATCGACATTAGGCATTGCATCTTCAACTTCCTTAACTGTCATAAGATCAAAAAATGAAATATAAGCTTCCACAACTGTTTCATCTGGTAAACCATTAAGCACCCGCAATTCTCGACCCGTATCCATCTTCAAATTCCTGTTTTCAGGATGTATTAGCCAAGGATTAGTTTCTGTTGGGTTTTTTGGAGCTACTTTTTCTAAAGATGTTGTCACTTCTTTTTTAGATAAGCCACCAAGGAAAAAACGTAAATCATACGTGTTCGCTTTATAGTCTTCCTCTCCTATTCGCTTATATTGCTCAAAAGCAAGCTTCATCGAAAATGGCGTAAAGGACATATCAAACTCCATTTCTTCTAATGATGTATTAGGCTCTGTAACATACAACGTTTTACTTGCTACTTCCATTAATGTTGTAGACTTTGTACCGAAGGCGTAATACATTAATGTCAACATAAAACTAATTGGCACAATCAATAATATCATCGTTAAAGTTGCAAAAATCAACTTCGATTTTGACGTAAAAATTGTTCTTTTAATAGCTTTTTGAAATTTACTTTGATCTTTTATATTTGCGATTTCTGCTTTGGAGTTGGCTATTAATTTTTCATAATCATCCATATTGTTGTCTCTCCTTTTCTATTAAAATTCTCATCTTTTTTCGACCACGTAATAAATGGCTTTTGAGCGTATTTAATTTTAAATCTAAAATATTTGACGCTTGCTCATAAGTACAATCGTGCAGATCACACAACATAATTGCCTGCTTTTCATAAGGCGATAGCTGATCGAGTAAAGAAATTAACGAATGGAAGGATTCCTCATATACCGCAATGGTTTCAGGTGTCATATGTGTTGATCGTTCAAGATTATTCGTAAGGTCCACACGGTGCTCTTTTCGTATGTAATCGATATGGGTATAATAAGCTACTTTAAATAACCATGGTTTAATGTCTTGGACCGTATTAGAAAGTAATGTAAGGTGCGCTTTATAAAAAGTATCCTGCATTAAATCCTCTGCTAATGTTGGGTTTTTGCATAAGGAATATAAATACCGATAGATATCGTTTATATAGCGCAAATAAAGCTGTTCAATGTCCATCTCTTCCCACCTTTCAATCTATCCTCGTTTCAGCAATAAGAAAAGTTGCACTAAATTCTTTTTTTTGCAATTTTATCATCTTTTGGTTAGATCTAAGAATTTCTGTGAAATATCTATGTAGTAAACGTATAAGACGATACGAGAAATCGTTTTGCTTACTTTTGCATGCACCGATAAACTTTTCCAATAGTCACAAAAAAGTCATATCGAATTCATAAGGTCGTCATAACAAAGCATTATCTTATGAATTGTTAGCATATAAGTCTTAAAAAAAAGAGGAGAAATAATTATGAAAAAAACAACTAAGCAAGCTTGGATGATTGCATCAGCACTAACAATAGGAATGGCTGTCTTCACACCGTATCAAGCTGGAGCTAAATCAGTAAAAACAACAAACGAAATAACAGTTCAAGCTGAGCAACAAATTAAAGGAACTATTAAAAGCATTGATGGAGACGGACTAAATATTAAAGGTAAAGACGGTAAAAACTACTATATCGGAATTCAGAAATTTTCAGATGCGCAAATAGAAAAAATGAAGTTAGTAGAAGGTCAGGAAATCTCTGTAGAAGGTAGCTTAGTAGAAGATTATTCAGACTTCTATACGTTTGATGTATATAAGAAAAGCTTACCTAAAGAAATAACAAAAGAAGATTTAGCAAAATTAGAAAAAATGTTTAATCAAATGAAAAAGTTAGAGAAAGGAGAGAAATATGATGAAGCAGAAAAAATTAATCTAGCAATGGATAAAATCACAAAGCCGTATATTTTAGCTAGCTGGGTACCTGTATCCTTTGAAGAGTTCATTGAAGAGTATGGATTTGGTGAAAAAAATATAGTTATTAAAGAAAAAGATAAAAAGCAGCTGAAAGATATTTATCAACAGTGGGTAAAACTAGAAAAAGCCGGTAAAGAAGAAAAAGCACAAGAAAAATTCGATGAATTCCAGAAGATTCTTCAACCTTATTTAGATGCACTATATCCACCAGTAACATTTGAAGAATACATTTCAGATATGGAATTAAATATTTCAGCTGAAGCAATGCCAAAACTAAAAACACTTTATAAAGATGCTCAAAAAGCAGATGCAGATAAAAATGATCAATTATCTGAAAAGCTATGGAATGACTTCAATGAAAAGATTAATCCTTACATGAAGCCACTTAGCTTTGAAGAATACTTATCTAACTTTGATTTCGAAATCAAAGCAACAGATAAAAAACAATTAAAAAAACTTTATGAAGAAGCAACAGCTCTTGATAAAAAAGGTGACTCTGAAAAATCTAGTGAAAAATGGGCTGCTTTCGATAAAATTTTAAATCCATATTATGAAGCAAATAAAGAAATTCTAATCTCAGCTTCTAAAGTAACGATAAAAGGCAAGGTATACCAACCATAATATAAAGACTTCTCTCTATAACGTAGGGTTGATTTTTGTTCCGACTAGGCGCTTTCCTTGGGGCTTCCGATGAGTAGATATAAATAATAGAAAGTTTAAGGGAGTTATTCCACAAGTCATGTGGAATAACTCCCTTTCTTTTGTAGTCAAACAATAAGTTCAGGTCAAACTTTTAAATCGATATCCTTCTCCATTAGTCACAAAAAAGTCATAAGGTATTCATAAGGCCATCATAACCAACCATTATCATAGACAACAATTAGAAGAGATGGAGTGGTTCAATGATAGAAATTAGAAATGTTAGTAAAACCTATTATCCCGATAAATCAACCCCAATCCCTGCATTAAAAAATGTAAATTTAATGTTAGATCACGGTGAGTTCGTTGCGATTGTAGGAGCTTCTGGCTCTGGAAAGTCTACACTTCTCAACACACTTGGAGGGCTGGATAAACCCGATTCCGGAGAGGTGTACATAAATAAAACACCTATGTCGACGTTTAACGATCATCAGTATTCTGATTACCGTAAAGATAATGTCGGATTTGTGTTTCAACATTTCCATCTAATTCCTCATCTGACTGTGTTGGAAAATGTAGAATTGGCTTTGGCTATGAGCTCGTATGAGAAAAAGGAAGCTCACCAAAAATGTGTACACGCCCTTCGAGAAGTTGGTCTGGAAAAAGCGATTCACCAAAAGGCTAATGAATTGTCGGGAGGACAGCAGCAAAGAGTTGCGATTGCAAGAGCGTTAGTTAAGTCGCCTAACATCATATTGGCTGATGAACCTACGGGTGCCTTAGATTCCCATACTTCTCAAGAAATAATTGATTTATTGAAAAGTATTTCTGAGCAAGGCCGCTTGGTCGTTGTAGTCACCCACGATGAGGCGGTTGCTGAGCAAGCTTCAAGAATCGTTCGAGTGAAAGACGGAGAGATCATCGAGGACAGGAAACAAAGTAAACGGGATTCTGTTCAAATGGAGATACCAGAAGAACCATCCCGGAAACGTTCTTTTCAACTAAAATCAGCATTTAGACTTTCTTATCACAGGATTAAGGAAAAAAGGTGGCGCTATTTCCTTGTATCCATAGGTATCTCTATCGGGATATGTGGATTTTTACTGGCTCTGGCGTTCGGGAGTGGAATAGACAACTATATACAGTATTCATCTGATAAAGTAATAGACAGTAAAAAGCTAGATTTTAAAAAGGAACAAGATTATATGGTTAGTTCCGATTATTATGAACTCAAGAAAAATGAGCATATCAAATTAGTGCAGCCTGAATTCGAGCTTTCGGCAAGAATTGAGAAAAAAGATATCATCGGCTTTGATGTCAAACCTTTGCATAAAGAAAAAAATAGAAACGATTACGCCTTGCCGAAAGTATTATATGGCCAACTTCCAAAAGATGAGGAGCACGGAATTGCCTTGTCAGAAAGCACAGCCAAAAAATTGCTAAAAGAAGACGGCAAGCTGGAAGATTTAATCGGCAAAGAGATTACTGTTAAATTTTTGTCCATGGATGAAATTACGAGCTATCCCTCTCGATGGGACACGCAAAAGCTGAAGATCTCTGCCATTACGGAACAATCTTTTATCGGAAAAGAATATTCATATATTCCATACGATTTCCACACAGAGGTTGTTAAACGTTCAAGATTTATCGGAAAAGACTCAGAAATAACGACTAACAAGTATGAAGTGTATGTGGATGATAAAAGTTCAATCAAATCCGTTGTCAACCAGTTTAAACAAAGCTATACCATTACAACACCTGAAAACGTATTGAAAGAGTTAACTAAAACATTTAAAAATATAGAGCTTGCTATTACTGGCGTTTCTATGCTAATTCTCTTAATCTCCTCTATTATGGTAGGAATTATTCTTTATATCAGTGTTTTAGAGCGAAGAAAAGAAATTGGTTTGTTCAAAGCAATTGGCGGCAGAAATAGAGAAGTTCGCTGGATCTTCTTTTCGGAAGCGATTTTATTGGGAGGCATGGCTTCTATCAATGGTACAGTGCTGGGCATTGTGGTTCAGGTTATTTTGAACCGTGTACTGGAAGCTAAAATTCATTTCGAGCTGTTACATATAGATGTATTTACAGTCCTGCTAACTATAGGATTTGGCATCATAATTAATGTATTGGCATGTATGATTCCTGCTAACCAAGCAGCAAAGTTAAATCCGATTCAACTACTTAAACAGGATTAATTATTAAAAGAAGGATGATAATTATGTTAAAAACAATACGTTTAATGTTTATGATTTTGATCATCACCATATTAACGGCATGCAACAATAATAATCAGGAACCGACAGAAAAGCCTGAAAACAAGAAGGTTGAAGACTCCCAGAAGACGAACGAAGATTCGATGGACAGCAACCCGATTGAAAATAGTAAAAAAATTAGAGAAATAACACCTGAATTAGTGAAAGATATAAAAAAGATTTTAATAGACGATGCAAGCAAGCTATGGCCATCGTTCAATAATGAGGATAAACAAATATTATTGTTAAATCCTTCAAATAAAATGGCCTATTTAATTAACAACCAGAAAACCGATATTGGACCTAAAGACGAAGTGATTGAGTATAGTACGGATTCCATAAAGGATACCCAATTGTTGGTGACGCCATTCCAACTTACGACATTCAACGGTCACCCTACCTATGTATTTAACCTTGATTTTGCGTCAGACTTGATTTCTGGCGCAGATGAGAAAGCATATGAAAATGTATTTAAGTTTATTGTCCATGAAGGGATTCATATTCTACTACAGTCTGGAGGCACTGTGGAAGGTCTTGGTACAAGAGCTGAAACATATCCCGAAGATATCGACAGTAGATATTACCGAAATGAAATGTACCAATACCTAAAAAAAGCTATTGAATCCAAGAAGAAAGATGAGAAAATCGATCAGATTCAAAAAGCGGTATATTTTTATGAATTATATTTAAATAGTAACAAAAAGAATAAGGACCAAGACGGCTACGATAATATTGAAGGAATGGCTACTTATCTAGAGTCAAAAGCATATCAGATGCTCAAACATCCAGACGCATCTGTAAAAGAATTAAATGAGTTGACTGAACAAAATATTATAGATAATTCTAATCAAGAGCAAGAAGAAGTACTCTTGATGAAGGACCGAGAATTTTATGATATCGGAGCTTTAGCCATTGCTTCTGCAGTTGACTTGAACCTTAATGACAAAACCATATTAACAGCTTCTCCTTTAGGATTGTTGAAATCTGAATTTGGCAGTAAAAAAGCTGAAGGTCATCAAAATATTAAAAAAGCGAACGATGATTATTACAATTCTTATAATAGTAAGCTAAAATCTTATGTAGATGATATAGCATCCAAACAGAAGGATAACCAGTATGCAGCAGTCAGAATCCCTGTGACGATCCAAAACTCCTCAGCTATGTTTGAGGTTATGATGGTGGAATATCAATATAAAGGGATTCCAGCAGAAATACAGACAACGACAAGAGAAATAGTCCTTCCAGATACTCGGATCAAACTTAACAAAATGAAATCTCTTTTCATAGAAGCTCCTATGGAAGGTTTGGAAGATCCGACGAAGATGAATCCAAATACGATAATGGGTTACACGATTGTATATATTCCTAAAAAGGAGATCAAATTCTCTAAAGACAAACTACTTACGATTCAAAGAAATGATTTATTAATCTTTGATGCCAAGTATGAGGAAAAAGACGGAGAATATCAAATATTGATGAAATAACGAACCCATATATTTAGCAGGCATCCTTCTTCTTTACGGTAAATAATTTTACTAAGAAGATGCCTGCTTTATTAAATAAGGAGATTTTAATGAAGCGAACGATTTTAATTATAGAAGATGAACTGAAAATTGCTAATATAATAGCTGACTATTTTACAATGAACGAATACAAAATCCTAATTGCGACGAATGGTAAGGTTGGTCTGCAAATGTTTGAAGAAGAAACAGTCGATTTAATCATTCTCGACATCATGCTACCAGAAATCGACGGATTCTCCGTGTGCAGAAGAATTAGAAAAAAATCAGATATTCCTATCATCATGCTGACAGCACGATCAGAAGTAGAAGATCAGTTGATGGGCTATGAATTTAAAGTGGACGATTATATGACTAAGCCGTTTAATCCTGAGATTCTAGTAGCTAAATCTAAAGTTCTTCTCGATAGAATCTATACTGTTAAAAAAGAAGATAGAGACAAAGAAACCTTGCAGCTAAAAGGAGTCACGATTAACAAACTTACACGTGAAGTATGGATAGATAGCACGTCCATTGAATTAGAGCCAAAACAATTTGATCTTTTACTGTATTTGATGGAAAACAAGCATATTGTCTTGTCCAGAGATCAAATATTAAATGAAGTATGGGGATATGATTATTTCGGAAGCGCAAGAGTAGTTGATGCGCAAGTCAAAAAACTTAGAAAAAACTTACAGCATAAAGCCTACCTTATTAAAACTGTATTTGGTTTAGGGTATAAATTCGAGGTGGAATAATGCGAAAAAGAGGGATTGCCTACAAGCTTTTTTTAATTCATATCTTATTATTTACTGCTATATTTATAGTCCAAATCGTCTTTCAATCGATTTATTTCGAACCTTACTATATCCATAATAAGAAACAAAATATGGAAGAGTTTGCCCATACAATAGAATCAAAGATTAAAAACCATGAGTCGACTGACACAATTAATCAGTATATCACTGAAATGTCAGAGAGTAACAATGCTATTATTTCGGTTATCAATAATCAACTTCAGGCTCATTACGGAGCGTCTTTAAACAATAATTACTCGCAATTCGTGATCAGAACGAAGGACAACAAGGAGTATAAAATCGTAGATGACTTTATGTCTATTGACTATAAAGAAATAAATAAAGAGAACAATATCTCAATCGAGGGTCTGCTATTAGATGATAAGGAATCCTTAGTTCTCCCGAAAAAAATCAAAATTGGTACTCGAATTTTAGAGCCAACCGATGCATCTACGATATTTTTTGAAGGAATCACTATAAGTGACAATGAAATGATGAATGAACAGCCTAAGCCCATTACAATTGAAGGGAAAGTGATTTCTAAACCAACTGAAAGTAAATCCTTCACAGCACAAAAAAATGTCCTCATTCAAGAAATGATTGTCATGACAAATAAAAATGAAGGTCAAACGTTACCTAATCAAATATATCCGGTACGGGACACACAGACAGACATTAATAATTTGATGTTAATTGAAAATGTGGAAGGAACAGATTTGGTAATACTTGCTGTCACTTCTCTTCAATCTGTGGATGAGGTTATTGGCAATTTAAATCAGTACTATATTATTTTATTTGTTTTTACGATGATCATCGTTATTATAATAGCTATTATTTTTTCCAAGACATTATCTAAACCTCTTGTTAAAATGAGCACGATCGCGAATCAGATTGCACATCAAAATTTCAGTGAAAAATATTTTGTCAAGTCCAAAGACGAACTTGGACAAATGGGTGAAGCATTAAACAAAATTTCTACAAACCTAGAACAGAAAATTACGGAATTAGTCCATGCCAATGAAAAACTTGCACAAGATTATGAATTACAGTTGAAGTTGAAGGAAAAAGAAAAAGAGTTTGTTGCCAACGTGTCTCATGAATTAAAGACTCCTTTAACCGTAATAAACGGTTATATTAAAGGCATAAAAAACGGTGTATATGAGCAAAACGACTTAAAATATTGTGATGTTATTTTGGATGAAGTCGATCGAATGACGGAAATGGTACAAGAAATGCTTGATATTTCGAGACTAGAGTCCCCTATTTATCAGCTTACTGAAAGCACCTTTGACTTATGGCATACATTTTTAAAGGTGTACGATAAATTCAAAGCAATGGCTGACGAAAAAGGCTTGCAGGTTCTGTTTGAAATTGATGAGGAAGCTTATGTAAATGGAGATATAAAAAGAATCGAGCAAGTCATTACCAACCTATTTGTCAACGCTGTAAAATATACGCCAAAACATAACCGTATCAACATCAAAATTGTCTATCTAGAGGGTTTAAATAAATATATGTTTAAAATTGAAAATGAAAATATTTTCATTCCCTATGATGAAATCGAACAAATTTGGGATCCATTTTACAGAATAGAAAAATCAAGAAGCAAAGAATTTGGTGGTTCTGGCTTAGGTTTAGCTATTGTAAAACAAATATTGGAACGTCATATATAGTAGCTTCGGCGTAAATAACACTGAAAACGGAGTTGAATTTTACTTTGACTTGAGAGCAGTTAGTACAGATTATTTGGACTACTAAGGAAGAATATTAGAGTTAACGTAGGGATGATATAGGTTCATTGCTAAACTTCACAGATCAAAGCTATTTCCACGCCAAAACAGTATAGAAATGAGCAATATAACAAGTCATACGGTAGCCAAATTAAAGAGAAGGTGAAAATATTTACTAAACAACATTTCACCTTCTCTTTTAAGTTCTTTCAACCCTCATAACTTCATCACTAAAATCCAATGTGCTAATGCGTACTCGTTAGATACTGAAAATAAATCACCTTTCATTTCGATGTATTTCATTTTGTCCCTTCCTTTCCCTACATTTAACCAATTATAATTCCTATCCTTCAATTTAAACATGTAATGTATTTCAAAAAAAACAATTATCTTCATGCTTAAAATTATCATTTAAAAGTTCTTACACTTGAAATGCTTTTCAAAAATCTAATGTATTGTGTAATACCTAGTTGTCCTTTTACATAGTTTATATTAAAACGGAATCATTACAGTTTACAAAGATAATGACTTCAGGGAGGTAAATGTGGAACGTCTTTATATTCCTAAATATCTATTTAATTTTTGGTTCATTTTCATTTTATTTTTATTCTTTATTCAACCATTCTTAATAGTCTACTCAACATTTGAGACTCTCGCTTCGTCCATTATGAATCTTAATACTATATTTATTAGTATTTTAATTGAGGCTCTCCCCTTTGTGCTAATTGGAGTCCTTATTGCAGGATTTATTCAAATTTTTATAACTGAAGATCATATTCAAAAGTGGATTCCTAAAAATAAATTTATGGCAGTTTTAATGAGTTGCATTGTTGGGGCATTATTTCCTGCTTGCGAGTGTGGAATAGTACCTATTGTTAGAAGGCTGATTTCAAAAGGAGTACCTATACATGCCGCAATAGGATTTATGTTAACTGGCCCTCTTATTAATCCGATCGTTATTCTCTCTACCTATATGGCATTTGGCAATGACTTAAAAATAGCAGGCCTACGAATGATTTTAGGCTTCTTCATTGCTATTATCATATCTTTAATAATTAGCTTACTTTTTAAGGGGACACAATTCAAACGAGGGATTCAAACAGATTCATCACGTAAAGACGTAATAAAAACTTCATTCATAAGAAAGTTATTTAATATGTTACAACACTCTATAGATGAATTTTTTGACATGGGAAAATATTTAATAATAGGGGCATTTTTAGCTGCAATTGTACAAACGTATGTGTCGACAAAAACATTAGTCGAAATAGGAAATGATGTATCCTCTTCAATAGTCGTAATGATGGGCTTAGCATTTATTTTATCACTTTGCTCTGAAGCGGATGCATTTATAGGGGCTTCTTTTAGCTCTATTTTCTCCACACCTTCCATTCTAGCATTTTTAATTTTAGGACCTATGATTGATCTGAAAAATACAATTATGTTGATAGGAGTATTTCGCTTTAAGTTTGTAATGTGTTTATTAATATTAATTGCCGCTGTTGTCTATTTTAGTTTATTTATACTTTCAAGTTATATATAAGGGGGAAAACATGAAATTTCACTTTCAACAAGCAGTAAGAGCTATCATTTTATTAGCTTTTTCTGCCATGATTTTCAACCTACATTGGACTGGAGAAATAACAAAATTCATTAATCCAAAATACGAAAATTTAAGTAAAACAGTTGCTATTTTATTCTTACTTTTATTTTTTGTTCAATTGACAAGGATTTTTTCTTTTTCAACTAAAAAACAACATTGTCACAGTACTGAACAAGCTTGTTGTACTCAACACGACCACGGAGATTCACCTATTAATAAAAAAAAGGTATTTTCTTATCTAGTTATCATTACTCCATTACTTACTGGTTTCTTTATGCCTGCGAAAGTACTGGACGCTTCTATAGCTGACAAAAAAGGTGCTTCTTTAATTCTCACTAAACAATCCCAAACATCTAAAATAGAAGACTATATCACTTCAAATAGAACCGTTAACGAAAATATATATGACGAACATGCTCAAGATCCAATGTTGATGGAAGAAAGGCAGGAGATGCCTAAAAAAGAATACGAACATTTAAAGGAACAGCTCTCACAAAATCAAACTATTAAAATGACAGATAAGGATTACACTATTTATTATGAGGATATTAATAAAGATTTATCAAAATATCTAGGGAAAAAGATACAATTGAAAGGTTTTGTTTTAAATGAAGATAGCTTTCCTCAGAATCAATTGGTCATTTCAAGATTTCTCATTACTCACTGTATTGCTGACGCAAGTATAGTAGGCTTTCTAGTAGAATTTCCAGAAAGTAATACTCTAGATAATGATACATGGATTGAAGTAATTGGAACAATCGAAATTACAACATACAATGGAGAAAGCTTACCCGTTATTAAAGTGGATAATTGGGTGAAAATAGAAGAGCCTGAAAAACCTTATCTATATCCAATTGATATTCTCATAAGCTTTTAACATAATATTGACAAAAGGCAATGAGGGATCACCTTCATTGCCTTTTGCCACATATGATAGATTTGAACATTCCAACTCATTCGAAGATACAGACTTTTTTATTTATTGTACACCAATATAGAATGCAATAATTAAACCGATTAAAGCAATAACCATCCAAATCAAAATTAATTTCCAAACGAATTTAACCCATTTGTCATATGGTATACCTGCAATACCAAGGTAGCCCATAAGCGCTGCTGAAGTAGGAATAATTGAGTTACTAATTGCATCACCATATTGGAAGGCAAGAACAGCTAATTGACGAGGCATATCGAGAATATCCGCCAACGGAACCATGATTGGCATCGTTGTTGCAGCTTGACCACTTCCAGATGGTATAAAGAAGTTAGTAAATGTTTGTGCAATGTACATTCCTATGACGCCAAATACAGGTGGCAATTGGCTAATAGTATGTGATAAGCCATAAACGACCGAATCTATAATCGCTCCGTTATCCATTACAACCAAAATTGTACGAGCGAAACCTACTATTAATGCACCAAATGCAACAAGTTTCATCCCTTCAACAAACGCGGCGAATGTTTTATTGACACCTAATTTTCCAACAATCCCTGCTAAAAATCCAATAATCATAAATGATGCGGCTAATTCGTTCAAAAACCAATCCTGCTTGATTACCCCGTACATATTAACGCCAATTCCGCCGAAAAGAATAACTAATACAAGTTTTCGATTCCAAGTAAATTCAGGAATTTCGTTATCATCTGTACGTACAGTACGATCAATTTTTTCTCCATATAGGACAGAAGCTTTAGGATCAGCCTTTACTTTTGCGGCGTATCGCATTACATAAAAAATTGCCGCTGCTAAAATAAAGACATACACACAAGAACGGAATAAGAACCCTGAGAATAGTGGTATTTCTGCAATCCCTTGTGCAACCCCTACTGTAAATGGGTTTAACATACCACCAATGAATCCACTTGCTGCACCTAGTGTAATCATTGCGGTACCAACAATGGCATCATAGCCAAGTGCAATAGCGATACCAATACCAATTGGTACAAAAATAATGTTCTCTTCTGATGTCCCTGTCGTAAAACCAAGAATTGAAAAGATAATCATAATTAAAGGTATAAGTAATTTATCTTTTGATTTTAATTTTGAAACAACTACATTAATCCCAGCATCAATGGCCCCTGTTGTTTTAATAATCCCAAATGCTCCTCCAAGTAGGAAAATGTAGAAAATTATTTGTGATCCAGCTTGCATCCCTGCAGGAATCGAAGTAAATAATTCGAATAATCCGACTGGATTCTGCTCTACCGAATGGTAACTACCATCGACTACGTATAGCTTGCCATCAATCTCTTCTTTGTCATATTTACCAGCTGGTATAATATAAGTTCCGATTGCAGCAATAAGTATGACTATAAATATAATTGCATATGTATGCGGTACTTTCATCATTTTTTTCACAAGCAAATCTCCTCCCTTGTTAATGCGAATAATTATACTATACAGGAATACAGCAGAGAGTTGTATATTGTTTTTTCTCGAAAAAACATTAAAATTATCTTAAAATCACAATTTATCTCTCTGCATAACTATTAAAAGTTGGGAATATATTAGTTTAGAAAACAATAAAATTATATAAAAATATTAATTTCATCGACTGTTAATTGTATTGGAAAGGGGAGATAACAAACAATTATTTACTATTTCGAAAATCTATAATGAATAAAAATAAAAAGTAATTAAATCAAACACTCAGAAAATGCTTCACTTTTTTCTATCCGTACTTTTCTTCATTTGAACTAAATACTATTGATTGGATAAATGTAAATGTCTATTGCCTAGATAATTACTTTCTATCGAGTTTCCCTTTAGCTCGCACATCCTTTCGTCTTTGAATTTTTTCATGTGTTAGTTGTAAAGAGTGTTTTAGTGTCTGTGTCCTCTTAGTTTGTTGCAGTGCAATAATCATTGCTGGAATTAAGCTAGCTTCAGAAACGGGTTTAACTAGATAGCCCATAATATTATCTTGCCTAGACTTTTCTATAAATTCTTTTTGGCTATAAGCAGTAATCAGCAGCACTGGTATATCTAGCTGACGACCAATAACCTCGCTTGCTTTTAAACCATTAATTTTTGGCATTTCAATATCCATTAACACAAGGTCCGGTTTTAACTTAAAAGCGAGTTCAATCGCACGATCCCCATCCCTTGCTTCCCCAACTACCTCATAGCCGTTATGTCGAAGCATCATTTTTAAGTCCATTCTAATAATTGGTTCATCCTCAGCAATCAGAATCCGTTTTTTCATAAAACATCACAACCTTTCTGGACAGGGAGAATACTACATTTATAAATTTCTTTGTTGAGCAAAAGACACTCCTGTACACTTTGCATGAAGCATTTGTTCGATTAAATCAGATAGATAGGCACCCGCTTCAACTGAAGTCAATCCATCTTTATGGATATTTGAAATGACCGTCCGATCCGCTTCAACTGTTTTTTCAGTAGGCCTATAAATCATGTATGCGCTCAAGCTTTCATCTGTATTTAGACCTGGCCTTTCACCAATCAATGAAATGACAAGGTCACAATTAACAATAGCCGCTACTTCGTCTTGCACCCATACACGACCTCGCTTAATAAAAAACGGCTTTGCGACGCTTATATTTTTTAATTTTAGCCCTTGTATTAAAGCAGGCAGTAAATCAACTACATTGGCTTCTACCGCAGAGGAGCTCAATCCATCACAAACAATAATTTGAACTTCTTTGCCCTTATCCCCGTTCTTTTCAAGATACTTAATAGATTCATCCGATAACTTTCGACCAGCATCTAAATCCATTAAGTAAGTTTTCATATCACTAGCTTTCGTCTCCAGCTTATGCAACCCCATATTCTGAAGAAAATTATCACTTACATCTCTTAAAACAGCATCCTGTGCAGCTGCATGATCAATTAAAAATTGTAAATAGCTCGTCGTCAACATACGAGTTCCAGTTCGACCAATACCAATACGGGCAGGTGTAATACTTTGTGCTCGTTCTATAGATGCAGTATTATGCGGCTTGTCTACCCCTTTTATACGATCTTCCGGAAAATATATGATTTCTTCTTTATTTTGATCGGTATCGTTTTTTGGTGAATTCATGTTTTTCTTCACTTCTTCTACTACTCTTTGAACTATTTCTTGAATATCCATTTTGCTCCTCCCTCCTCAATCAAAAATTGATAAATCTCCTGCACGTTTTGTCAACTTTCCATTTTCCATTAGGCCCATATTCTCTAACCATTTTTCAAATTCCCGAAGTGGTCTTAAGCCTAGAATCTCACGCAAACTAGCATCATCGTGATAGCTTGTATCTTGATAATTCAGCATGACATCATCTCCACCTGGTACTCCCATGTAAAAATTCGCTCCTGCTACTGCCGTTATGATACCGGCAACTTCCTGATCATTTTGATCGGCATCCATATGATTTGTGTAAGTTGGGGCAATTCCCATTGGTAATCCATGTAATTTCCCCATAAATCCATCTTCAAGATCTGCTCTAATTAATTGGCGTCCATCATAAAGTGTCTCCGGTCCAATAAAGCCAGAAACGGTATTCACCATGAAAGGCTTCCAGTGACGTGCGAAACCGTAGCTTCTTGATTCAAGAGTTTGCATATCTACACCAAAATCAGCATTTAAAGATACCTCCGAACCTTGTCCTGTTTCAAAATACATAAAGTTTGGACCTGAAGAAGTACCATATCGAGCCATCATCTCATAGCCCTCATCAAGAATTTTTTTAGATATACCGAACGCTTCATTCCCTTTTTGTGTACCTGCTAAACTTTGAAACATAAGAGCGATAGGTGCCCCCTGCTTTAAAGCTTCCATTTGTGTTGTTATATGGGCCAAAACACAATTTTGAGTTGGAATTTGCCATTTCTCAATAAATTCATGAGAAAGTGTTAAAAGTTTTTTGACCGATTCAATCGTATCCACATTCGGATTGATACCAATAACCGCATCACCCGCTCCGTAGGACAACCCTTCCTTTATTGAATACAAAATGCCTTCTGGAACATCATTTGGATGGTTAGGCTGACAACGAAATGCTAAGCGACCGGGCTCTCCAATTGTAGTATTGCAATGTGCTTGATATTTCATTTTCTGTGAAGCAAGAACTAGATCAATGCTTGACATCAGTTTGGCAACAGCTGAAATCATTTCACTTGTTAGTCCCCTTGAAAGTTTCAATAATTGATCTCTACCTGTATCTGATGACAAAATATAATTTCTCAGTTCACCGACAGTCCAACTTTGAATATCTTTGTAAATCGTGTCGCTAATATCATCATAAATCAAGCGTGTTACTTCATCGATCTCATACGGAATAACCGGATTCTCATAAATTTCTTTCAGCTGCATCTCGCTAAGTACTACTTTTGCTGCCATGCGCTCAAGCGATGATTCCGCTGCTACCCGCGCCATCACATCCCCAGATTTCGCTTCACTCGCTTTTGCAAGTACCTCCCTTACCGACGAAAACGTATAATGATTTCCTTTTACTACACAAGACAATTTCATCATTTAACACCCCTTTTTATATGCTAAAGATTGCAATCAAACGAAAAAAAAGCGCTTTCACTTATCCCTGAAGAAATTTTTTCTTCGGGCGTGAAAGGCGCCTTTGCCTCAGTTATATTTTAATTCATTCTACACTACTAGCAAATATTTTGTAAATAGTTTGAAAACAATAACAACATCAAATAAAAGTGTCATTAGTATTCATTAACTTCGGTAGATACTATCGGAAAGGTTATTGAAACTTTTGTCCCTTCCTCAGAAATAGGGAATGAAAAAACTCCTTGTAGCTTCTCTTCAACTAACATTTCTACAAGCTGTAATCCTAAAGACGACAGATCACCTATCGAAAAAGAATCACCAATTCCACATCCATCATCCGTTACTGTAATCGTAACCATTTGCTTTCGTTGCCTCAAATTTATAGCAATTTTCCCGTAATTTCGTGAAGGAAAGGCATGCTTAATGCTATTTTGAACTAACTCATTAACAATCAGTGCTACGGCAGTTGCTTGATCTGAAGGACAGCATACAGATTCCCCTTCTACAGACACAGTAATATGTTGACCTGGAATAATGGACGAGGAAACTAACAAAGTGGAAATTTGTTGTATTAAAAGTTTAATATCTGCTTCATCAATTCCACGCTGAGCCAAATAATCATGCACTAAAGCCATACTAGATATACGAGATATACTGTCATGAAATACCTCAGCCACTTCTTCCAAGTGAGTACGTTGCATTTGTAACCGCAACAAACTTGAAATAACCTGTAAATTATTTTTAACACGATGATGAATTTCCTGAACGACAATAGCTTGAAATACACGTTGCTTGTCTTCACTATTAGTCGCTTTTATAAGCTGCTCTATATTTCTTTCGTTCTGCACTAATTGTGAGATATCTCTTTCCTTAATTAATACCGCAATAGTATCCCCATACTGGTCATTTATAGGAACAATATCTTGTTGCATGATTCCGCGCTCTTCCGTAATGCCTCTCGAACCAAAAAGTGGTTTTCCGGTTTTTAAACTAAATAAAACACCCGGCTCCATTTCTTCAAATGCTATCTGCCCTAGCAAACTTTCTTTATATAAAGATGCTATAGTAGTAGGCTTTGCCTCAGCTACAATTAAAGAGGCGTTATCTTCTTGCAAAAGACAATCTATAAAAATATCTGCTTGAGAAAGGTCAGCTATTATTTGTAGGTTTTGGGCCATACCTAAAATAATTTCACACTGTTCATTTGATAAATTTGTCAATCGTTCTAAATCTAAAATTCCCATCATGATATGCGCTCCCCTCGCCCTAGTTTTCCAAACACTATAGCAAAAATAAAAAGTGTGTTCAATATGATACATAATCTCTATATCTAATTAAGTGATTACAGGACAAGTTGAAATATCAACATATAGAAACAAAAAACAAGTTTTTCTTTGTATTTGAATATGATATATATTACAACCCTAATCGAAAATGAAAATCATTATTAATTATAGAAATGATGACTAAAAAGTATTTACTATTATTCTTCACAATATTTGCAGCGCTATTTGTATTAGCAGCATGTGGAGATAAAGCATCAGACAACAAAGAGGGAGCATATTTTTTCTTTAATAAAAAATATGCTCCCTTTAATATATTATTATAGTTTTATCAAATAGACTTTATTAATATGATAAACTTCCTGCTATAATTAATCCTACCGTAATGCCCACTGCAAATAAACTGAAGCCTACTGCAGTATTTCCTTCTTCCACTTTTTTCTCCAAGCTTGTTTTTGGTGTTAACACGTATTCAATAATCAAATACACAACTACTTGTGTGGCAATACCGATTAACCCCCAAAGAATAGCATCAAGTATATGAACACTTGAAGACCATACTGTATATAATGTGATGCCTAATCCAATCACTTTTCCCCATAGCTTTAACGCAACAGCCATATTGCCTTCTTTAATTAAGTTCCACTCTGAAAATTTTGTTGTAAAAGCAAATGCAACAATACCAATCAAAATGAGAATAAGCCCGGTTCCTGTATATAATAAAAAACTTAAAAAACTATCTAATGAGAAATATCCCATTCCAATACACACTCCTTTTATGGTAGCTTCAGTTTGATTCACTTTGCTCTCTTAAATTCTTACAATTTTCTAATATCCTATTGGTAGAAAATAAGATCCGTTATCTGTAATTTGTCCCCCTGCACGAATACCAATTGCACTTGCCATTCCATTAATATAAAAGCAACCATACATATAATGAGCTCGTTTTGGACCTTGTTCTGTTTGAATCATAGTTTGTGGTAGCTCTATAAATTGTTGATAAACAGGAAGTTCATCTTTATATGTTTTATGAAAATCTTCCGCAATTTTTTTACCTGTATTTGAAAAAATCTCGACTGTGTCTCCTTCGCGACCAAATGTAGGCTTTTTAACAAAACTTTGTCCATGTTGTAAAAAAGCATCTGGATCTAAGTAGGTTGGTAAAAAATATTTATGTATTGCGTTATGTTCTTCAGGCGTATAAAAAGAATGTTGTTCCTCATGTAGCCCCCATATGAGCGCCATTATTGCCTTAGATTGTAGTAAAAAAGCAGAAGGAGGATTCACAATGGCTAATTGTTGTTGTTCCACAAGCTTCATTAACGCTTGACCTACTTTTTCTTTCGTTATGGGATCTACATCATATATTAAATGTTCAATTGGATACGTTTGTCGATATAAAACATCGATTTTTTCTCCGTACATATCATAAAGACCTTGTGATAGGACAACCTCTTCACTTTCTATAATCGGCTCATCTACAAGTTGTAGCTGACTAAAGTCCATATAATGACTTTTTAATCCAGCAAGTTCCTTTAAATACATTGTTGTAAGTTTATCTTCTTCATGTTCTGAGTGTGCTGCGAAAACAATATTGCGAGCTCCAGATCTTCCTCTCAAACGAAGCGAAGACGTTACAGCTTTCAAAATTGCTTGTTTTAACTGGTCTTCGCATCCTTCGTTTGGATTTTCCAGCTCAAACTGTTCACACACTTTTCCATTCACAAAAAAGGTTTCTTTTATAAATGTAGGTGTATCAGCGTTTATTTCAAGCAATTTTACTTGTTCATCTGTTACTACTAAATCTAAACGAGCAATGACACTTTCTACCGGAAGTGTTTGCAAACGAATGAAAGAATGCGTTTCAGTTGGGAATCCAAGACGCAAAAGTGTCTCATCATCTAACATACGAAGCAAAGGAGCAGACTTATAAAAAATATGGCCAATATGTTCGGTTGCTTGGCGAATCTTTTTAATCGTTTCAGCACTTTCTCTCTTAATATCAAATAGAGCATATTCCATACCATATATGTCATGCCAAAAATCCTTGATCTGGCTAAAAAATTGTTGTCGATTCTCACGAAATCGGTTCATCTTTACCCTCCAAAACCGCCTTTTGAACCACTACCTATTCCTGATTTGTAATTCGACGTATAAGTTTTGTAGTCAGCACTTTTTTGTAATGAATTTTTTGAGTTATAATAATTTCCTCCATAATAATAACTCCCGGCATGCGTTGAATGATTATCATCGCAATAATACGTGCCCGTCTCCTTATCCCAATCCCAATCATCGCAATCCGTTCCAGTCGGTTCTGCATATCCCCTTTCTTCCCCACAAGCAGTTAACGTTACCAAAGCCGCAGCTGCTAATGCTCCTGTCATCATCTTCTTTGTTTTCTTCATGCTAAAAATCCCCCTCCCTATGTTGCAAGCGTATAACCTGTTGACGTAACATATAAAACATACACACCTCTATCTTCATCAATTTCAGCAGAGTCACGCTCCCATTCCTTGCCTTCGATATATGTATATATATTGCCGATAACGCTTAAAATATCTAAATGATTCGTCATATATTCAAATGTTATAAGTGGATGATTTTTATAGGCATTTAATTCACGAAATTCAAGTTTTATACCTTCTTGCAAGTGTTCATTAATTTCAATTGGTGTTTCTTCATATAATTTTACATAAATGACGAATAGCTCCCCCTCAATAGCAGAAGACAATTGTTGATAAGTCTTACCTTCTTTAATAAAAAATTCACATTCTCTTCTTGTTAAAATTTGTGGTAAATCAATATTAGTATAATAATATATTGGTTCAAACTTGTCTTTACCATTTTGCAAACGATATTCTAACATCGCACCTTCAAATTTCATAACGCACTTCCCTTTGTAAATATTGATTTTATAATCATCGTAGATTTTTCTATCCATAATCTCCTATTTTTTATACGACTGAGAATTAGAAACAGTTTCATATTATTCTTCTAAACTGCACCTTAGGTATTTTAGTAGAGAGAGAATGAACTGAACCCTGAATAGTGACTTAAAAAAAGTGCCTCTATTAGTGCTTCACCAATAGAGACTTTCTAGTATATTGAAATTCCCTTATCGCCGTAAATCCGTATTTTCCTGACTTTCCCTCTTTACTGTATAAAAAAATTGAACATTTTAATCCTTCTCTTTTTAATTTTAAATTTGAATAGTTGTTATTTTGCTTTGATTTTTACCTTTATTAATGAAAGCCGGTTTTCAAATAAAAAATAAAGGTGGAATTTTAAATGAGCGTAAAAGGTAAATCATTCATTATTGATGCAGGGCATGGCGGTAAATACGATGGAACAACATCAGGTTCTCGAAAAGAAAAAGTAGTGACTTTAAACATGTCTAAAATTCTTGAAAAGAAATTAAAAGCTAAAGGGGCTACTGTTTACATGACTCGTACCACAGACAAAGATTTTGGTGGTTCTAATGCAGATGAGGATGTAAATAAACGTGTAGCGTATATTAATAAAACTTTCCCGAAGGTTAGTGGATTGGCTAGTATTCACGTTAATACTGCTTGGACAGGACGAATTGGCCCATTTTATCAAAAGGATAAAACTACATCCAAGAATTTTTCCCAAGCTATTGCGAGTCGTTACGGAACAGTTCCACACGAAGGAGATTTTGCGATTATACGTGATACTACACGTACAGCAGCTACTACTCTAATCGAGCTCGGCCAGATTAATGAAGGGTGGTTAGACAAAACGGCTAGTCTTGAAAGCACTGCTGATTTCATTATCAAAGGAATGGAAGACTATTTCGCATAATAAATTCAAATAAAAAAACCTAGCTAAATTTAAAGTGTGCCCTTTGTAATGGACATTTTGAAAAAAAGCTAGGCTACCTTTTCCTTTTGAAGCTGCTGTCTGTATTTTGCAGGCGGCAGCTTTTTCAAGTTCCATTGCCCTCGATAATGGTTGTAATACATCATATAACTTTTCACTTCTCATTTTACTTTTTCTAATGTTTCGCACGCTTTCAGATTGGTTTCATCTTTAAAATGACCGAAGAAGGATTCCTGAGGGGCGTTAGTTTATTAAACGTTTTAGTTTATATTTTTGAATCGTTTTACTGATTAATTCAAACTTTAGTCCATTGCGATTGTTATTTCTTCTTTAACATCTGCCTTTCGAGTAGATCGAGTTTTTTTAAAAGTTCATTCTCCGCTTGTAATAATCGATTTTTTGCTTCTAATCGTGCAATTTTTCTTCTAAACTTAATTCCCGTTCCAATGGACAACCTGAATTCGTTTTACGTGTATCTTGTAGACCAGCTACTCCAGTTGTGCGATAAGCTGCACACCAACGCTTTCCCGCTGAACTAATGCGCTTCAAACCAATCAGTTCTACATCTAAACCAGCCTCTTCAAAAATCGTTCTTAGGAGTTTCCCTTTTTCATTTTCTGCAATAAAATGGCGTTTAAACTCCTCAGTATAAGTAATTGCTTTATCACTAATAGCCTGGATATTAGGATTACATTTTAATTGTTCTTGCTCTTTTTTAGTAAATAATCTTTTCGTCATTTATTCCGCTCCGACATCTTTTTTCTCATTATAAACAAAAGTACCCTATAGGATAGACTTTTTTCAAAGTGTCTATCTTATAGGGTACAGTTTAAATGTCCTAGGTTTTTATTCATCTTCAACAAGTCGATTATTTACAGTTTTCAATTCATCGAAATTTTCTATTTCCAATTTAGGCTCTGCACCTTCTTTAGAATTAGGAACGTAGTAAATTTTATAAATAAGAGGAATCATAGTATCAATTTCTGCAATTGCTTTATGGTATTTTTCTTTATCCTGTTCAGTGAATTGTTTGTTTTTATAATATCTATTCTCTAAATCATTCATTATTTTTAATAAATTATTGGCAATAGGACTAAGTAATTCTTGCCCTACAGCTAAGTCAACAACACCCGAACTAACTTCAATCGAAGTCAAATTTTTATCAATTTCTTTTATAGAGTCAATTGATAATTCTTTTGTTGAAAGAATAGCATCATAGTTATCCAACAGTTTAAAAAGAGAGTTACCTACAACACTTTCTAATGTTACTCTTGCTTCTTCTCCCTCTGTTTTGTGGCTGTAAATAATTAATATTGTAATTATCACTAAAATTAAAGCCATAAAAATCATATAAAATTTTTTCATCTCATTCCCCCTCAATATATGGCTAATAAAGAATTTTTGCTTATATAAATAATACATTAGTAATTACAAATAGTGAAATTTTGTTATCTACTCATTTTGAGAAAGAACGTATACAGTAGATAGTAACGAGTCTTTTTGTAAACTTTATTACCTTATAGTTTAATAAAATTTTTTTTTCGTTGTTATAATGTCTTTATTTTTACCTTTATGGTAGGAGGGGTTATATGAGACAAAAACATAGCACGACTCTTTTTGAGCATTATAGACAGGAAATAAAAAGAATTGCTTGAAGATTGCAATACAAAGAAAAGGTAAAGAGAAGAAAAGAAGTATTTGGTGATGATAATTTTTCATTTAAAACATCCAATTTTGCGCCTACTGTAGAAAGTGAAATTTTTCTTTTCCAACTAATAAATACACTACCGTCTGAAACAGGTCGAAATGTTATTAAAGGTATTTATATAGAAGGTAAGACTGAAAAGGAATTAGCGAAAGATTTAAAAATGTCACAGCAAGGGGTGAATAAATGGAAACGAAATATGTTGAAGCAATTATATCAAATGATGAATTAGCAAAGTTAATTATTATGGCTAAAGGTGGTGATAAGGTTGCAATGACTGAAATTATTAATTTGTATCATGAGGAAATCCAAAATAATAGTAAGTATATAAAAATGAGTAAGGAAGATGCTTTTCAAAGTATTATTACTGATTTTATTGAGCTTATAACTAAGGATGATAATGGATTGGAATATCATAATAAGAGGGAGCTTGACGTATGGAAGGAGTAATTCAAGCTATTTCAACCGTGGGATTTCCTATAGTGGCGTTTTTGCTGATCTTTTGGAAGTTTGATAAATCTCTTGGACTTTTAACCGAAGCGGTAAATAACAATACTACCGCTGTTCAGTTATTGCTTCAAAAAGAGAATGAAGATAAAGACAAAAATAAATAACCCCTCATGAATGACCTGTTCGCCTTTTAATAACAAATAGAAAACTCCATTTTGAAAAAAGATTGATCAAAATGGAGTTTCGCGATTGCTTTAAATTGCTGTCTAAATAGAGTGGTATAGTTGTATATATGCCACTACATTTAACAGAGCCTTATAAATAAGTTTAAATGCTTAGAAGTTGATTGAGCTAGCAAGAAAACAACAAACCTTCTAACATTAGACAGCCTGCCGTAATTCTTCTTCCTCTTGTATAACCTGCGGACTCGTGTTTTCTTCTCTACGCTGACATATGTTATTCCAAATAAGAGCTGAAATAACAAGTAGGGTCCCTGCTATATCAAAGATTGTTATTTTATATCCTTGTAACATCATAATGACTAATGTAGTAATTGGCACGAAATTAATAAATAAAATTCCATTAATGGATGATAGGATTTTCACACCATAATTCCAACTAAGCAATGCTACAATACCTGGCAGTGTCATCATAAACAATAAATCATATTTAATAGCGAAAATTGTTTCCATACTTGGGACTGAGACATACCCTTGCATCGTGATGATCATTGTGATGATACCTGTTACAGCAGTGCCAAATACACATGTTAATGTTGAATAGCGGAGAGTAGACCAATCATTAAATGTTTGACCGCCCATTGTATAAATGACCCATCCTACAACTCCAATTAAAATGAAGGCTAGCGGAACTAGATTATGTTTCAGTGTAAGAAAGAAACTCATATCGCCTTTTGTAATAACAAAAATAGCTCCAACAAAAGCAATGATCATGCTGCTAATCATATACTTCTTCGGTTTCACTTGTTTATAACCCCAGAGAATAGCAATCGAAATCATCGGCATGAGTGCTTCCATAATCGATGCTACCATAACGCCAGATTTCCCCATTAACATCTGACCTAAGAAAACAAGCACGTTGTAAACAGTAAATGCCATAATCCCAAAAAAGACGAGTAGCTTACCTTTCCCTTCTAAACGAAACGCTTTTTTACCTTCTCTCATCCATAATAAAATGACTAATACAATCGATACTGCCCCATATCGAATAATAGAAAAATAGAATGGATTTATATATTCAAGTGCATGATCTGCAACTGGAAACATGGCTCCCCATGACATACTTGCAATTAAACATGCCAGCATGCCTACTATTATTTGACTTTTTCTCACTGTTTTTTCCTCGTTTCTATACAACTCTAACAATTATGCCTCGGCATATACCCACTGAAAGAAGTTAAAATTCACAATGAGAATTATAAAAAAGAAAATACATCACGTAAAATGATTGAAAGTGATATTAACTATCATTTATAATGATAGTTTTTAAGGGGGGCTACTCAATGGAACTGCGAGATTTACAGATTTTCAAAAGCGTTGCAAATCATGGGAGCGTCAGCCATGCTGCAAAAGAATTAAATTATGTACAATCCAATGTAACTGCACGTATTAAGCTATTAGAAAAGGAACTCCAAACTCCCCTATTTTATCGCCATAAAAAAGGGATGACATTAAATCCAGAAGGCCGAAAAATGCTTGCTTACGTTAATAAAATTTTGCAAGATGTCGAGGAAATGAAACAAGTATTTTTAGATAGTGATACACCGACAGGTACATTAAAAATCGGTACAGTCGAAACTGTGAGTATATTACCAACCATTCTAGCGTCTTACTATAAGGGGTATCCGAATGTAGACTTAACACTACAAGCTGGTTTAACTGAGGAACTTATTAAAGAAGTAGCAGATCACCAATTAGATGGGGCTTTTATAACTGGACCGATTAAACATCCAGTTTTAGAACAATATGATGTATTCACCGAAAACCTCGTTCTCCTTTCACAAAACAAATCCTTTCGTATCGAGGAATTTATGTCTACACCAATCCTTGTTTCTAATCAAGGTTGCGGATATCGTTCCAAGCTAGAACTCTGGCTCAAAGATGAAGGTTTACTGCCAAAAAGAATCATGGAATTTAATATATTAGAGACAATTTTAAACAGTGTTGCCATTGGTCTTGGCGTTACACTTGTACCGCAATCGGCTGCGGAACATCTTTCTACAACAGGTAAGGTTTATTGTCATCCAATTCCAAAAAAATACGGTACGATTTCAACCGTCTTTATACGACGAAAAGATGCATACATGACAAATTCGATGGAATGTTTTTTAAAAACAATTGCTGAGCATCAGCATTCATAGGATTATTTAGTCCGTAGAAAGCGCCAACTCGGAGTCACTTTGTTATTTTTCTAAAAGCTAAACGCTTGGTTTTAGTCCCAAACGTTCTGTTTCCTATCAATCAAATGAAGGTAAAAATTAAAAGACCTAGGCCGGTACAATACCAACCTCAGGTCTTTTAATGCAGTTAATAAGTCAAATCCATTGAGTGTCTTATGACTATATATTTTATTGTCCTATTATGGATGTTATTTTGCATTTTTGTCGGGTTGATGAATTCCGAATATATTTCCTTCGGTATCAATATAGTATCCTTGCCACGCCATTCCCGGTAGAGCATATTTTGGCATTGCCACCGTGCCGCCATTCTCAAGAATTTTAGCTTCTGTTACATCGTAATTTTCCACACCCATTGTACAAGCAAATCCATTTAAAGCTTGGTTTGGTTCCGGAGAAGCACCTTGACGTTGCATTAAAGCACCATCGATTCCAAGCTCGCCCTCTTTGCCAGTCACTGCCCCAAAGTAAGGCATTCCTGCGTAATCACTCCAGTCTTGAAATGACCATTCAAATACCTCTCCATAAAACTTCTTTGCACGTTCCATGTCACTTACATGAATTTCAAAATGAACTAATCTTCCCATGATACCCTCCTCGTTATAAAGCGAACTTTTACTTGAATTAATCTGAGTTTAACTAAAATTACTTTATAATATTATTATGTGGAAGGGAAATTATTTGTATGCTTTATTGACTAAATAATCACACCTCAACATAAGAACATTTGTTTCCATTCTATCACAACGTCGTAGGTATTGACAATCGTCAGCATCACGAAATATTTCAGACACTCTGCCGGTTATTTTCTGCATGAACAAATCTCTTTAGCTCAAATTATAGGAATCGTGACTGTTACTTAATAAAGGTTAAAGGCTACAAGTGAAAAATTATTTAAAAAAATCGAGAATAAGCAATCTAATGCTTGGTTCCGATTTTTTATTGTTAATTTACAGTGTTTAAATGATCTTTTAAATACTGAATAAATGGATGCTCTTCTAAATCTGATTTGCGTGTACATATAAATAAACTTTGCTGAATATCTGCGTGTTCAACATACACCCTAGCTAGTTTCCCATTGGTTATACTTTCCGTTACACTGTAGGACGGTGCTAAAGTCATACCGTACCCTTCTTCCACTACTTTAATCGATTCATGTAAGCCTTGCATTTGAAGTCCTAATTTCGGTAATGGACCGTTAAATGTGTAAAAAACCGACTCCAATAAATCAAGTGTCGAGCTACCACGTTCCCGATAAATAAAGTCCTCATTCGATAATTTGTAAATGGGGACAGTTTGATTTGCTAAAGAATGTGATGGGTGAACAACAAACCAAAACGGGATATCTACTATTTTTTCAAACTGTAAATCAGGGTGACCAATTTTATTTTGTACGACAAAACCAAAATCTACTTCATAATTAAGAACTTGCTCTTCCACAGATTTCACATTGCCCAACGACACAAAAAATTCAATGTGAGGATTAGCAAGCTTATACGCTGCTATAATAGGCGGGAGTATATAGTTTATTGGTATATAGGAAGAAGCAATATGTATTTTTTCTTCGTTCGCTAAAAATTTACCGAGCTTTTCATCAATTTGTGCTTCTAAATAAAATAAACGCATTCCCTGCTCATACAAAAACTTCCCTTCAGGAGTTAATTGAATGCCACGTCCTTTCCCTTCAATCAATTTTGCCCCTATTTCGCTCTCTAATTTCCGAATTTGAATAGTGACAGCTGGTTGGCTAAGCAGCATTTTATTCGCTGCTGCGGTAATTCCTCCAAGCTTTGCTACATTCGTAAAAATCCTTAATGCATGCAAATTCATTTCATTCACACCTTTCTATCCATAAATCAAATTTATGAATAAGCAATTTTTATATATTTGTTTTATGTATCATTTAGCAGTAATTTAGGTGTAGAGGTGATTTGATGGAAATTTTACTACATGAATGGTTATCAGTAAATGGATTTATTTTATTTACAATCGGCTTACTCGCAGCAGTCATTGGTGTTCTTTTCGGCGCTGCAGGCTTCGTTTTGTTACCCTCAATGTTACTTTTTGGCATTCCGATTCATACAACTGTAGCTGTTAATAAATTCGCAACAGGAATTTCAGCTCTATCAAATGTCGTATCGTTTATAATTAAAGGACATTTATCGTTAAAAAAATCCACATCTTTAATGATGATATCTAGTTTAGGAGGTTTATTTGGCGCATTTTTAGCCACTCGATTATCGGAGCAAGTCATGAATGTTGTAGCTTGTGTATTCTTAATTTTCGCATTTTTCATTGTAATTTGCAGTAATAAATTTATGGTAAAGGATATAAAAGAATCAGAGGAACAACCAATTAATAAACTCATTCCGTTTGCTATTTCCATATATGACGGTGGTTTTGGACCAGGCTCAGCTCTAATGAATGTAACCTATCATCTTAAAAAGCAATATACCTATATAAAAGCCGTTGAGTTAACAAGAATTATTACGTTTTCAAGTTGTACAGGTGCCTTTCTCTTTTACTACTTTACTGGCATTGTTAATTGGGGAATCGCCATTCCTGTTTCAATTGGCTCTATTATTGGCTCGTTCTTAGGTTTAAAGATCATTCCATATATCAAAACAAAGTGGATTCAAATTTCATTACCCATCATTTTTTTCTTGCTAATTGTTCAGGTCGTATCGGATTTATTGATATAACACTAATTGGCTAATATACTTTTTTGGCTAGTACATTTGATGGTGTTCAAATTTATCTTACAAGTAAAGGTACAGAGTTATTTTGGTTGTTACAACAAAAAAGGTTGGGCAGTTAGTTATGATGAAAGAAAATAACTGTCTGGCCTGAACGAATCTTACATTAAATATTTCTATACCACGTTACGGGTCTATGTTAGACATGTAAGCACTACACTAGTTGCTAAGAAAGTGTTCTAATTGCAAGAAAGTAGTCTAAAAAACTGAAGTAAAAAAGCAGATTTGGAAAATGGAATATTCCCCAAATCTACTTTTCTATATATTTTTTCAAGTAATATATATATTGAAAACAGATTATATTTTCAACTCTTTTATCCCAGCTTTTAATGTATCTGCATCTACTTTTAATGTTCCCCAGCTGTCTTTAGCTGATTTTAAATTAGGTAGTAAAAATTTGAATTTATTTTGTTCCGCTTTTTCAGATGCATTCTCAATATGTCTCAGTACGCCCGAATATTGAGAGTCTAAGTCATTCCATTGTGCAGACATAAAAGTAAGAGCATTAATAGCATCATCGAGTGCATTGTACATCTCACTAATATTACTATGTGCAATTCCAACTACACGATTTAATGTTATTTTATAATCAACTGTCTGATTTAATTGTGCTAATAACGGTTCTAATTGACCTAATTGATCTCTTGCTATACCTAACATAATACCACCAGCAATCCACGTAGGTATAGAGGGCACAGATACTGTTATTATTCCATCAGACTCTAATTTTTTATAGTAGTTTACTGATTCTAAAACTTCTTTTAGTCGCTTTTGATCATCCTCCACTGCAACCCCTTGGTTTTTTAAAATCGACTGTAAAAGATCTTTGTTACTGCCAAATGCTCTAACATCTTGTCCAATAGCGTCTCTTAATTTAGTTAATTCTTCTATTAATTGTTGTGTATACTTTTGATTTTGTTGAATTTCTTCTCGTAAATCTGTTATTCCTTCTATTAACGTCTCTGCATCTCCTGTATTAATGGCCTCTACAATTATGTCATAATAATTTTCGAATTTTGTATCGTATTCAATAATACCTGTCAATGTATCTATCAGCTGTTTTTTTACTTTTGTATCCCATGTAAGGGCATGTCCTCTAGCACCCTTTTGATCTTGGATAATTTTACTAGGTAAATCTGGATAGCCATTAATCTTAATTCCTTCAAAGTTGACATCTGGATTCTTAATTAACATATAAGAATAGGCATTCATAGATTTTGCAAAAAGCCCCGCCTTTTGCAAGGTTTCTTTCATCTTCGCTTCGTTTGCTGAAAGAGACGTATCACTATTGTTAGTTTGCTCAATCTTACTTGTTTCTGCAAATGCTGCTACCGGAGTGATTACAGAAGTTGTTGTCAAGGTTAAAAGCGTCGATACAGCGAGCACTTTGTAAAGAGATTTTTTATTCATTTTATATTCCTCCTACTGTATTTCAATTCTTTTCTTCTTGTTTAAAGGCAATGTCTTTTGCAATAAATTCTGCATCTCGATGAATATCATTCCAACTTTGTTTAGTAGCTTTTAAATCATCAGGTATTAAAGAGAGCTTATGTTCTTGCATTTGATCGATATTATCATATAAATCTTTATAATTTGCCCCCATTGTATTCCATTGTTGCTGAATATTCGTCAGTGACATGATCGCTTGATCCACTGTTTGATACAGATATGTCAAAGTGTCTTTAGCGTTAGTAAGTGCAATAACTGCCTGGTTAGCAAAATCGGCTTTCATCGTTAACTCTCCGATTTTATTAGAAATTTCGTTATAGGAGTTCATATGATTAGATGCCGTAACTCCAGCTGCTGTTCCTAAACCAATTCCAGCTGAACCGAGTACTGCAAGGCCTCCTACAACAGCCGGTGTCGCTGTTCCACCAGTCACAACAATGATTACTCCTCCTGCAATAGTTCCAATAACTAAAACAGCTGCTCCCAATCCACCACCAATTGACCATGCTAATACATTGTCAAAATGGGCCTTCTGAGTGGAACGTAGATTCTCAATTTCAGCTTGAAGCTGTGGAATCAATGCTTGTTTTCCCGCTAATATTGCCGTTAATCCACCTTTCCCATCTGGACCACCAATATTACTTTTAAAATCTATAGTATTTGTATACAGTTTTGTTTTGAAAGCTTCTAACATTTTAATGACTTCTGTAACTTCTTTTGAATTTGTATTAATTGTACTGATTAAATCACCTATACCTTCTTTTAATCCTTCCTTATCTTTCTTTTGTACAGTGTCTATTAATGTGTCGTAATAGTTATTAAATTGTTCATCATAATTGACAATATTACGTGCTGTCTTTTGAATTTTTGGCTTCGCCGTATCTAACCAATAATTTGCATTGATTCTAGATAGGTCCTGATTAAGGTGAATATTTTTGATTAATTCTCCCCCTTCTGAACCTAAATCAATATTAGATAGATTTACATTCGGCTGTTTAATCATTGTTTTTGCGTACAAATCCATTACAAGAATATGTGATCCTGTTTCAGCTAACGCTTTTTTCAGTCCTTCAGGTCCTAATGTATAATAATTTCCTATTTTTTGTTCCTGAGTGATTTGTTCTTGTGCAAGTGCTTGAATAGTGCCACTGTTAGTTGCAGTTATAACCGCTGCCAAAGTGGCTACGGTTAATACTTTAAAAGGGAATTTCTTCATATTTATTTCCTCCCAAACTTCGATAGATTTTTATAATTTTAAATTTCAGGATATTAAAATTTATCAGCCTGTTCCTCTAGTTGAGTTATTACATTTTTTAATCGTCTTAATGTATCTTTTTGAGACGGATTGTTAGCAGTATCAACATCAGCACTTAATTTTGTGATACTATTTTTTATTAAATTCAAATCTTCTTTATAGCGGTTTAATAGGTCAAGCTCTACATCTACTTGGCTAGCAAATGTATGCAAATCATGTTGCATAAGAAGAAGCATTGATTTTTGTAAATCTGCTATCGTTAGTTTCGTTGTTAAATCATATAATTTTTGATTTTGTTGCTCTAAATCATTTAATTGTGCTCGTTGTTCTGCCGTTAGATTATTGACTTCAGCGAAGGTACTATATGTTTTTTTGATTTTTTCTGGGTCAATTGCTTTCATAAGGTCATACTCTTTCGCTTTTGTAGCTGCAGCTGCAGCAATTTCACCTTTTTTATTTTTCTCAATTGCTTCACGAGCTTCTTTTTTAGCAGCTTCAATCTCTAATGCAGATTTACCCTTTTCTTTTGCTTCATGCTCTGCTTTTTCCTCTGCTTCTAAAATAGATTTATTAATTTCTTTTCCTTTGTTATACGCTACTGCTGCTGTTTGAGCAGCCGGGTCGATAATATCTTTTGCAAGACTATATATCTCTTGGAATATTTTAAGTCCTTGTACATTTAAAGCACCTGGTAGAAATGCTATTTGCTGCAGATCATTTTGAATTAATTTTTTAGTATCCAGTAATTCGTCTTTTAGCTTGTCTATCTTCCCAGTTCCCTCTAAACTTAGTACTCCCTGAGCTTTTATCACATCTGTATCGAGATCTTTAAGTTTTTTATCAAGCTGGAATTTAAGGTCTGTTAATTCATTAATTTGAAGTTGCACATTTTCTTGATTCGTCATAGCCATTTCTTGAAGGACTTCTAATCTATCCAAAAAACCTTCTTTATCGTCCTTATTATCTACATATCCTTTTAATGCTGAATAATAGTTATTAAATTTAGTGGCAAACCCTTTACTTTTTGAATTTATTAGCATTAACTTTGGATAATGTTCCGATGACCATTCTTTCATATCCTGTTTTATTAGAAATTGCTCTGTGCTTAAAGCTGGTACTTCCTCTAGCTGTACATTAGGGCTTATTAAAGCCTGATCTATATACATTTGAATCAATTTAGACTGTGCACCTAATTTTCTTAAAGATGAGGAAATAGCCATGTTCTCTTCTTGAACTTCCGCCTGAACTAAAGGCGTTGTAAAAGTATGTATAGGAATAGCCCCCGTTGTAACAATGGATGTTATCATTAATCCTGTAATTATTTTCTTTTTCATTTTGTTTACCTCCTTAGATGATATTTTTCTAAATAATTTATGTAATTACTTCTTAAGTCCCCCCAATATTCTTAAGTTTCAGGAAAGATCCTTGCTAAAATGATTTATACTTTCCTGTAATGTAAATTTTAGGCATAGTCACATTTTTTTTGCAAATTGCAGTTAAAATAATCTATTTTATGTGTAAAATAGTTAATTTTCGCTGTAATCTTGATTTTAAAGTAGATTAATATGAACAAAATCAACATGAAAGTGCCATAATATGGTGGGAATCAGCAAATTGAAGTTGCAATAATGACATATTTTTGCCAATGGAATAGAAAATAAATCTTCAACATTTAGACATATTGGTTATTTTAGAAAGGACGTGTTTTATTGTGATAGAAAGGAGAAATGAATTACTTTCGTTGTTATATTTTATCAACGGAAAACTTTCCATTCCTTATTTAGATAGATAACTAAAGAACCAATTGCCGATTAAAGATTGACAATTGGTTCTTTGAGTAGATTTTTGAGTTGTTTAGTAAAAACTGATTAACCCTGACCTGAAAAGGTATAGATTAAGATTGGACTTTCATCCAGCGCGCATTTCTCCCTTTTGAAATAAGTTTGATTTCACCTAATAATTGCAAATCAGTTAAAGCTTTACTAATTGTACTTTCAGCTATATCTGGATAAATACTTCGAATGCATTCTTTTGTAAAAGGTTGTTTTTGGTTATGAATAAAATTCTGAATTCGCTCTACCTTAGTATGTTTACATATAGAAGCCAGTACTCTGCTATGTAGATCTTTATAAGCCTCTAAAATAATAATTAAGAACTCTTTTAACCAGAAGCTAATATTATGCCCATTACAGTACCAATTAACCGATGATTTATAAATGGCTTCATAGTATTCTGATTCTCTGTTTTTTATATATTCATCTAAACAAACATATTTCACAAATGTATGTCCGCTTTTTACTAATAGTAATTGCATGAACATGAGCACTAATCTACCATTCCCTTGACTAAAAGGGACTATGCAATAAAGATTCAATATAAAACGCGCTATCAATATTAGTGTAGATAACTCTTTTTTACAGATTAATAAATTGTACTGGTTACATAATTGTTCTACTGCCTGTGGAATATTTTCAGGTGGAAGAGGACGATAACAAATCGTATGCATCCCTTTTTCGGGAAGTCCTGGGATAGAAAATGGCTTTTGACGCCATTTTGCACCGTCAGAGGTATTATAATGAATTAACTGAAAATGCAATTCTTGTAAAGTATCTGGACTTATAGAAAAAGCACAAGATTTTTTATGTACAAGATTCAAAGTTTCATAATAACAAAATATCGCATCTTCCGAAATTGATTGGGGGATCATATCATCTAAAATAAGTTCTTTTAATCGCTTATTTGTAACTTTTATATCTTCATAAACTGAAATATAGTTTTTTATGTATTGTAGGGGTATAGCTTTTTCAAGGCTAGTGAATATATCTGGTCTTTGCTCTTTATAAGCGCTCAACATTCCTTTATATTCACTAATTTCACTGACCAAGTTTATTAGTTGTTGCTCAATATTTATGTACGGGTCTTCGAAAAAATTTTTCATTTTGTTCCTCCTGTTATTATCTCACAATGCTCTATTACAATAGAGCTTTTACTTTCTAAAGAAAGAGGATAAAATTTTATTCAAACTTTTTTATAAAGTGAATACGGACTTAGAAATTACTTATTTACTTCTAAAAATGGATGTATCGTAAATATAGATGTTAGACATTAGACATTATTAAATATCGGAATATTATCTTTTAAATGTACTGATATTTATTATTTTTTGTGACATTTATTTTTCTTATATTGTAATAACTTTACTAAATGAACATTTACAAAATAATAATCTATGTTACTTAATTTATTGAAGTGTTTAACCACTATGGGGCTTTAAATACTTATATTATTCAACCTTTCTATTAAATCGTAATCATTGAATATAAATTCTTCAAAATCATCACCAACTTTTTTTCTCTTCATATTTATCTAGCTCTTGTTTAAAATGCTCCACACTTTCAAATTCCATTAAGTAGAGAAATTCTCCATCACAGTGCCTGATGAAATAACCGTTTCTAACTTTTATGGTTCACTTCAAATATTGATTACATTGGTTTATATGACTTTACACTATCACCTATCAGAGGTGGTCTAGTTACTTAGCTATTCAACAAATAGAACCACATTACTTTGAATAATAATTTTTATATCACATCGAAATAGAATACATTTTATTTTGCGGAACAATCCAAAATCGTCCTTTGCAAAGACCCAAACCTGTGTCTTAGTCTAAGCAACTTCATTGTTTGAACATAGCCTATACTATAACAATTGAAGGGAGTTAAAAAAAAATGGTATATCCAATGCGTTTTAATGAAGGACGCCGATTTTTCCCAGGCATGAGACCATTTTTTCCAGGCAGGAGACCATTTTTTCCAGGTGTGAGTCCATTTTTCCCAGTCGGGAGCCCGTTTTTCCCAATTGGGAGACCATTTTTCCCTGGTCCGTTTTTACCAGTTGGAAGACCCTTTTTCCCTGGCCCGTTTTTACCAGGCGGGAGACCATTTTTCCCAGGTATGGGCCCGTTCCGTAGATTTTGAAGCCAAATGTTCCCATGTTTCCTAAGATAAGTGGGAATCTTTTTTGAATTACCGCTGATATTGTTAAAACAAACGGCGAAGAGGCAACAACTGAAGTATTGGTTACGAACTGTTTATATCACCAACGTTGTTCATTCGTTTTAACGATAAAGTTGATTGAGGTTTTCCGACAATAGCTGCTACTATCATGGAATAAGTCACTCAAAATGTAGTAAACCCCAAAAGTTAGACCAAATATCTAACGATTGGGGTTCACTATATAAAAGAGTAGATTTTTATAATTAATGTACAATTTCCAATTATACATCAGCATAATTGCGTCCGGAATCGTCTTTGTGCTTGCACAAAGAACTCCCCTTCCACAGCAGTACTAAAATCGCATCATTACCGTCATTCATTTTTAAAACGTAAATCTACACTGCAAACGATTTACTGTAAAATAATAGTTTTAGCTCGATCTTCATTGACAGTATAAAGGAAGAAGTTTAATGTAATATCTTTCTCCTTTATATTTTTAAAGGTTTCTACTTGTTTATGTGTTCTTAACACTCCATCATTAGAACGAGTTTCAGCAAAGATTCTTTTGCCATTCTGATAAATAACATTTTGTGTGATACCACCAAATTGCTCATTCTTACTCTCTGATTCAACAATTAAATCACTACCATTATTATAGTAGGTAACATCAATTGGATATCCGTTTAATTCTGCTTTTATGGTTTGTGGTACATCAGAAATATTTGTAAGCTCTACTTTGTCTTGCTTTTCAGCTTCATAAGAAACTTTCGCATCATTTAATGTAAGAGAAATTTCTTTCTTCGTAATATCCTTTATCAGCCCCTGTGTTTCAAAGGAAACATAATCTTTATCAAAGTATCCCGACAATTCCTGCTCACCAATTCGTAATTTAAGCTGACGATAATTGATATGAACTAGAGAATTAGAATCTATATTTTTTTTATCAAAATAAAGCTTCACCTTACTCGGTGTAATGACAAGCTCTTTAAATTGAAGTTGCTGTGAGCCTAATTCAATTTTTTCGTCTATATCCATAACAAAAGTAGATTTTTTAGCAAGATCATGATTATATTGAAAATCTAGGTTCCATGTTTCTGATTTATAACTTACCGTATCATTATAATTTAAAAATACGCCTAATTTTTCTACCGCGTCTTTTTGTATCTCCAGTAAATCACTTTGTTTAATGACATTTGGTTGTGGACGTTTTTCAGTAACGCCAGAATTCGCAATGGGTTCATTTTCTATGGTATAGGATAAATAGGCGTGTTCTATATTATTGGGTTCCACCAGTTCGATGAGATAATCCAATTTATATTGCCCGTTTTGATAATCATTTGAAATGAAATCTATTTGTGATATTCCATCTTGTTGAATGTTAATCTTGTCAGGATATGTGTTCGATTGAGTCAAATCTTTTAACTCTATACTTTTCAGTTGTATCTCCTTTACACCACCTAGTTGAAGTGTAACATTGCAGTTATGTGGGATTTCCTCATTTGTATGTAGGACCCCTACTAATTTATCCGATTCCTGATTATATACTGCACTAGCTTCCATCTGTATTTCTTTTCCGTCATTTATTTTGAGTAATGCTTGTTCGAAGTCTGCAGCATATATTGGATAATCGTGATCAATATCTAAGCTAAAGTTAATAGTAGTACCATTTTGATCTGAAACTACATTATGGATAGTTAAGACACCAACTTCATTTTCTGCAGTTTTATTTACTTCTTGTCCAAATCCATTTTCTAAAGAAGTAATAATGCCTGTTCTATTCATATTTCTCATCCAGTCCAAGATTTCTGTTGAATATTTAGCAAATACAGTTGTGGATGATAAAACAATTGTAAACAAAATGACGGTTAATATAATTCGGGGTTTATAGCTATGTTTTTTAGTTTTATAATTACGATTTTGTTGTTTACGGATGATTTTGCTCCACATTTCATTCTCATTAGGATAATCTACTTGATCGCACTTCACTTGTTCTTTTATTAAATCGTCCATATTACTCACGATGCCCCCTCCATTCAAGTAACAAATTTTTATCCACTTGTATAAACTTTTCCATTAATTTTTTACCTTTAAAATGCCTCGATTTAACCGTCCCCTCAGGGATTTTTAGAATTTGAGCAATTTCTTTATCTTTACAATCATGCACATATTTCAATACCATTACCTTTCGTATACGAACAGGCAGTTTGTTCATTAAATCGACTAACTCACTTTTATTTTCATTGAGCTGTATTGTTCGCTCAATATTTTGGGTATTGTCAAACAGTTTAGATGATAGGAAATTAAAATTTCCTTTTAATAACAGTCTGTTCTTTTTCTTTAAATAATTTCGAGACATATTCATAGCAATACTAAGTAACCAGGATTTTTGATTTTGTATGGCTCGAAAATCTTCACTCAAAGCTTTCGCAAATACATCCTGACAAAGATCTTCTGCATCGTATTTATTTTGAAGCATGTAATAGCAAGCCCTGAAGACGTCTTTATAATATGTTTGAAACAAAACCCTCTCATCGCTAATTTGTGTCACAATCCCACCTCCTTTTCCGATTTCTATACAAGTAACAATTTAGTATTATTAATAGTTCATTTTTCCGAAAAAATTTTTCACAGGATTTAGACAAGGCTTGGAAAGGCGTTAATAAAGGATGTTAGGCTAACTGACCTGCATCAGGTTGTTGCTGTCGCTTCGCTTTCGCGGAAAAAACATTTGCAGGCCAAAGCACAAAGCCTATTCCGGACGCAATTTTGCCGAGGCATAATTGGCAGCAGATAATCAATTTAAACCGCATCAGCAAGTTTTCCTTCTGCTCTAGCAATCTTTATATTCACCCCTCCTTTATACTTTTTCAATTATGAATACATATTACAATGCTACTTAAGTCGAAATTTTTCAAAACCATCACCAACTTTTTCCCCCTTCATATTCTATAGAATCAGATCGAATATTGAGGGGGAAACGTATGGGGATTGAATTTACTGCTCTCCATTGGATTTATGTTGTTTTTATTGTCCTTATCATTGGCTTTATGGTTAAACGTCGCGATACCACCCTCATTTGTGTACTAGGCATATTCATGTTAGCAATCGTTGCTACAGGCGATATAACTTCGTCCATTAGTGGTGTTTTTAACAGTTTTATTTATGCCATCACTGAGCTTTTGTCGACCATTCTCATTATTTCTATTATCGTAGCCATGAGTCGGGTCATGATGACTTCTGGTATTAATGAGGTCATGATTGCTCCTTTTACGAAAATTATTAAAACACCAGCTTTAGCTTATTGGACGATTGGTCTATTAATGATGTGTATCTCTTGGTTTTTCTGGCCCTCGCCTGCTGTTGCACTTTTAGGGGCAGTTTTGTTACCTGTTGCTCTACGTGCGGGCTTACCAGCACTCGGTGTACCAAACGCCAACAAAGGAATCTTTCTAAATACATAAAATCAATTCTATATTCATAACTTTTCTTTGAAAAACAAAAAGGCTTAGGATTACCTCTTAAGCCTTTTACGGTGGTTCGTTACGTATTCGAATGATTACCTGCTGCGTTTGTCAGATTTACTACTTTGCCGTTGTTCCAAGTAATTGCCCAAATCGTTTTTTGGTTCGCATCTGTAACACGAACTAAATTAGAGCCACCATAGTAATAATTATACGTTGTTGCACCGTCTGTTTTCGATTTTCGTAAGCCATCATCTGGATAGGGGGGGTTCTCAAATCAATAATTGGAAAAACATCACTTCATTATACATAAAAAAGGTTCTCTCGATGCATATCTCTGGTGTACCGAACGACAATAAAAGAATCCAATTATTAACATTTTTATAGTTTACAACAAAAAATAATCCTGAAGTACCTTATAATCTATTAGAATTCCTTTATCTGATTCTAGTAAAAACATACATATTTCTACGAATTCATGTTCAGACAATCCTGCTAAAAATAGCAGGTGCTTTTGTGAGACACCCCTCACAGTACCACCAATTTTTTCCGCTACTTCTAAAGCAATCTTTTTTGAAATAAATAAACCAATAGTTTTCCCCTTAACACAACTATAATTTCCTGTCAGTTCCCCATTTCTTTCTTCCATTATAGTCCAAAATGGTTCACCTACCGAATTTTCATTTGGTAAAAGAACTTCCAGTTTTTTTACCATTACTTTTGATAATAGTGGGAGTTCTCCACCTGATAATAATTCAATATCATAATGTCGTGCATATTCTATTGCTCCGGATTGGAACCCATTTCTTGAAACCATTATTCCTATACAATTTCCCAAATCTTCAATTACTGATTTAAAAGATTGAACCTTTCCCTTTTCTACTTTTCCCCTATAATCTTTACACTCAATAATGACCATATGCTTAATATTATTTAGTTCAAATTCATAGAATACATCAATTTGATGATATACACCTGACTTACCTTTTATTTTTATATTTTGCTTTACTTCAATTCTTTTTCCACTTAAATTTGACAATTGTTGATAAACATATGTTACTAAGTCTTCATAAACCTTACCATTATTCTTCAATTTACATACCACCTTAAATTTTAATAAATAATTTATAATAAGTAGCTCTACATCTTACATCATTTTTCATATTTCGCTCTTTACGGCTCATTTTTAGACATTAATTCACCTTTCTAACTCTTGAATAGCCTTTAAGTTATTATTTTTATCCCTCAATCTATTACATGTGAGTTTTTTTATCAAATCAGAGTATAAATTAAACTCCGTTCCAGGCATTGTGGATAATGATTTGTATTTTTTTCAAAAGAAGTTTATCTTCAAGATACTAAATGTACTCATCCCTATTTTTATTAATCACTTTTCTTCTTCAATAAAATAACAATCAATCACTTGAACTACTTCTCGTTCCATAATTTTATTAAACCGTTTGGTATCAATTTCTAATAAATAATCCAAAACTTCATTTCTATTAAGCTGTTCTGAATCAATTTGTTTGGCGATTTCAAGCGCAGTTGAACGATTAAAGCCTATTCCAATTAATGAAATAACAGTCTTGCTGGAAGCACCTAGCTCTAACCATAACTTTAGCATGTCTGTATCATCTGAATCTGAAACGCTTGAGTTATTTTGTTCTCTTACCAAATTCAAAATATCTTTATAACATGAAACATACTTTATAAATTTAAACCTAGCAAATTCTTCAATATCCTTAAAAGTCTCCCTAATTACTTTTTGTGGGTTTCTACCACCATTTCTATCCCAGTATTGCTGACTTTTAGAGATTAAATAATTTAGCGGCATCCCCTTCATCCAATCAGTTACCAAAAATGCTAAATACCTAGCTCTATTCTCATGGTCGAAGGGAATAACTTTTTGAATAATACGGATGATAAGTGCATATCTATCTGGTGCATTAGAGAGTGCAGGGTTAATAGGTTCCAATTTATCCAATTTATCAAGATGCTTTTGGAAAAAATTTTTTAACTTTTGTTGTGCCAAGGGACTAACTCCATTATTCTTAAAAAGTATTTCATCTGGAACATCTATATCCTTCATCATTATTTCTAATGAACTTTCTAAGACCTTAATTTGATCCTCATCAATCAATTCTAATAAACTTTTAGTAATCAACGATTGATTATTACTATAAATTTTTAATAAATATGAAATAGTATGTTCAAAATCCAAATTGTACATTTCTTCTTCGAAAGCATCTATTGACATATATTCTACTATTTCATCGAATTTTTCTTTAATAATTTTTTTTGTGTAAAATTCGATTTTATACTTCTTTCTCACCTCAGGAGGATTATTCCAAACTGAAGGATTATTAGTATCAATGCACACTATATTCCCTTGGAATTCCAACCCCTGTCTCCCTGCACGACCTGCTAGATTCCAAAACTCCACCTCTGATAATGGAGTAGTATTACCTTTTTTAGGTGTTCTCACAAAAATAGTTTTAGCAGGTAAATTCACACCTTCTACAAGAGTTGAAGTACACATAAGGTATTTAATTTTCCCGGCTTTAAATAATCTTTCAATTTCAGATTTTACAATTAAAGGCATATTTCCATAATGATATGCAATACCTTTGGTTATAAGTTTACATAGACTATACCTAGTTGAAACAACCTCTTGAATTAACTTTTTTAATTCAATTATTTCCACATCTAGGGACTCCTCTTCAGGTAACATTTCGTATAATTTATTAGCTGCTTTCTCAGCATCAGAAGGTATCTTTGTATATACTAAATTACCACCAGATTGATCCCCTAAATGTTTCACTATATAAATTAATCTTTCAATTGTATTATTTGGCTTTGCCTCTAGGTTAATTTTACCAATATCATATGTACCACTTTTAAAACAAAGTTTAATTTCCCATTCTCTAGGCTTTCGGAATATTGCATTAACCCATAATAAATTTTGGTTAACAGGTACAAACTCTTTTTGAACTGTACTCATAGATGAAATTTCATAATTAGGTTGTAAGAATACTTCTGGGTTTTCAGTCAAAGGACTTGAAAAAATTACTTTTATATCTTTATTTTCACAGATTAAATCTTCCACTACATTTTGAAGTATTACCCCACGTGACCCATCACTTACTTTTTGTGCTTCATCGACAATTAAGAAATCAATATGAAAATCTCTTTTTTCATTAATAAGCCAATGTAGGCGCTCCTGTGTCAAAATAAAAATCCTTTTACTATATTCTTCCAAAAGTCTATCCATTATTGGCATTGATGTAATAAAAACATTATGAAATTCAGTTGTTCTTAATTTCTTTCTTATATCTGATTCTACTTGGCTAATAAGTGCTCTTGTAGGTACCACATATACAATTGTTGTGTGATCTTTATTTAAAAGTGTTTCTTTAATAATGTTTAATAATATATATGATTTCCCAGCAGAAGTAGGGGCTGAAATTGAAAGTAATTGGCTATTATAATTTTTTTCTAAAACATCATATTGAAATTTATTAATGTTTATAACCTTATTTTCTGTTTCATCCCATAAAGAATACTTTATATTTCTTCGCACAATATCTAATTTAGATAATAAAGGTAATTGGTCTATGTAATTTTTTCCAATATATCCCTTGCTAATTGCTAATTCAATACTGGGATGATTAGTCATTTTTTCTAAAATTAATGCACTTTTAACAAGTAATTCCTCATCATCCTCTTGTTGAATTCCAAACTGTGCAATACGATACGCTACATCTAAATGCTCTGGCATATTTGAATCTGCTAGAATACCTGCACAGTTTAATAAATATGGCAAATCGATAACCTCATTTTGATTTTTAACCTCAAGAAATTGAGCTTGAATAGATAATTTTAATAATGGCTCAAACATCCTTTGGAATCCATTTAAATTATAGATTCTGGTTGCTAGTTGTGTTATGTCAATCACGATTCAATACCTCCAAAAATGCAGACCTAAATTCACTTACAGATGGAAATGGCAAGATGAATACCTCTACAACCATTTTGTTTAAATCTTGATGACCATCGATAGCTGTTTTTAATTTATAAACCCATCCATCAAGATCCTCTAAAATTTCAGATAAAACTTCTTGTTGTTTTTTTATTCTCTGCTCTTTAGGGTACTTAGTATAATCAAAACCTATTAAACATACACCTTTAAATTCTAATGAATTATATGACGGATGGTCAGGATCAAGATAATTGATTAATGCATTGGCAAATGCCTCATCAAATGTAGATAAATTAGAAGTTAATAAATCTAAATCTCTAACTCGATGTGATCCATTAGAAGCTAAAAAAGGTGCTATGCTTTCAAAGCAATTTTTAATCGCTTCACCATGATTTTGATAGAGCTTTGCTTCACCCCAATAAATGTTCAACTTCTGATTTTCAGAATCATATCCTAAGTGAACTCCATCAGCACCATTGTAATGAAGTTGGCTACTAGTTTTAAGTGACATTTTAGCAATAGCTTGAGGTAGCTTTAAAATGCTTTGTGTCATTAGATACAACAAAACCTCGCCAGGTTCTCCTGTTTTACTTACAGTGGTAAACAAAGCACGAGCTTTTTGATGAAGGGCTGCAATATGTTTTGAAGTATTCATTTCTAAATCTTTCATCTGAGCTTTTCTAATTTCTTGTCTAGGAATGGAATAGTCCAATAAATACTCTATTAATACTTTCCCTAAGTCTTCACTTCTAGGATAATCTTGTCCATTAAAATTTATCATGTAGCATCTTGCCGTAGCATATGTGTCTTCTACAATCTTTTCTTTTTCCACTGCACTTATATATGCATCTAGCTCAGTTCCATCACCTCTTAACATTTTAACTAGATATTCTTTTAAATAATCTTCATGAATAGGAATTTCGGATACCATTCAGTGACCTCCTTAAAAAGACCTCATGAATTACTTCAATTGTGTCTTCTGTATAATTTAAATACTTTTTAAATTGGCTTTATCTTAGAAAAATGGCATATACTACAATTGAAAGTACGCTACTGATACCTTCTTTATATTTAAGACGCACTACACTTAATACACAATTTACCTATATAGTAATTATATCCTATAATCGGAATACAAAAAAGTACTAGCATAAATACAACAAATTACAATTCCTCTTATTTAATATTTGTTCAAGAGCTAGCAAGCTTCACATTATTAGAAATTTATGTTAGCTTGTCCTTTCTTATTGCTCTCAATCAATATCTTCCACTAGTTCGTTAATTTGACGAAGCATATTACCTTTTGGCACGACAATATCGTAAATGGCCATATATGGATTTAAGTTGAAAGTCTCTTGGTTTGAAATCATTGGGAACACCACCTGCATTTAGTCTCTCAATTATAAATTGAAAAGGCGAGGTATTCGATGATTGAATCGTCGAATACCTCGTTAAGTGGAACCAGATAAAGTTTTTCAGTGCCCCCGTAAAATACCGAACTCAAGCCAGCCAATTAGCTGCATAATAAAAACTCTAACTTTGAGGGGTCACTACCGCTCCTGGTCTTTATATTTTTTAAAATTTGTAAATGTATTCTCTAATTATAGGATTCAACAACAAAATGATTATCCCTATTACAACAAAAGTTTCAAAAGGTTTGTCTCTTATTACTTTACTTATTTTAACTATCTCCTTTTCAAATATCTTTAATACGATTCCAGTCACCAAGATATGGATCAATAAACTTAAAACTTTCATATATACTTCTCCCCTTCCAAATTTAAAGGAAATAATTCCTTTACCTAATAAAAGAGAAATTTTCAAAGTTTACCCCCTAAAAAATATTAGAATTTTTATATTACTCCGAATTTAATGTTTATATAATTTATTAAATATGGTAATGTTTTATTAAGTTAATATTTAGTTTTTTACCAAAATTAACCAATAACTATTAGAGAGGAGAAATATAATGAAAAAACAAGGTTTAAGGTATCTTATTTTTACATTTACTGTCACAATAGTTATAATGCTTTTGCTGTTACCTACGTCTTCCGCAAATGCAAAGGAAGGTAGTCTGGGTTTTGAAAAAAAAGTATATTATCAGGAGCAAATTTCTGATGAAAAATTAATCGAAATGGCGAAAAACGGTGAATTAATAAATGAAGAAAATATAACAACCAAGTATCATGATGGTGATGTTTCTATTACAGAAGTTAAGAAAATACTATCAGAAGATTACGTAGATGGTGAACTTATTAAACAAGAAGTAATGAGTCTACAAGAGATTGATATTAATCAAAGTGTAATAGAAACACTAGATGAAAATTCACTAAATGAATTAATCATTAATTCCGTAAATGATAATAATATCATGCCTTTAGCTAGTACTGGTGATAAAGGTGTAGAATCTACAGAAGATTCACTAACAGTAAGAATAAACGTAAGAATGTACTATGATATATATACTGCTAATAATAATGATCATTTCAAAATAAATTATGTTACTTATAAACCAACTCTTCTTGATTCGAGATTTTCTTTAACAGGTATATCTTCAAATATAGCCTATTCTGGTTCTGGATATCTTTACAAGAATGGCACTTACACAAAAACTACGTTTGAGAATGCATCAGTTGATTATTCAAATTCTTCAATAACAAGTGGAAGCACATATACTAAAACTACAGGGTTTTCATTCTATGTAAATGCTACAGATTATTCTGGAGGGGGAGTTAACACTACATTGAAATACAAACGAAATTCAGATAGCAAGGCTTTTAGTATAAATACGCCTCCGTTAAAATTTTAAAATCTAAAAAATGCTTGTGCTCGTTTATCGAGTACAAGCATTTTTAATAAACAAATAAATAACTCATTCATAGGAATATCAAAATATCTTAGTTTTTATTGATATTTAATTCAAATTCTTCTACTTTATCATTCCATTCAATTGAAAAGGGGAGAGTCGTTAGTTCGTTAAAATCAAAACTTATATCCCCCGTATCTTTATACACAATAGACTTACCGGTAGGTAATCCATCATCTCTTTTTTCAGAACGACTTATTTCTGTCAGACCAATCTTAAAAGAGTAATTAATCTTATTTACGGCTTTTAAATCGTCAGTATTATTTTTATATTCAATATTCATTGTGTAATTGTATTGATCTGACTGATCTGTTTTTTTAGCAATAAGTGTAGCTTTCCAATTTTCTTTCTCTCCAATGTAAGTAAACGTTTTTACCTCTTTATTACTTTCTTTAGGAGTGTTATTTGAACAACCCACTAAAATACCCAGCACAAGTAATAATATGACCAATTTCTTCATTTAAATCCCTCCTTTACGTATTGTTCTTAGTATATATTCAAATTCTAGATATTTTAGAAAAAAAAACAATGTTTTTATAAATTCTATAATATTTATTAAGAGTTGATGGTATCATAACTTAATGACATGGTATCACCCTCGTAATTAGTTAGATACTTTGCTTTGTAAAAGATTTCACCAGTTTGAATGTTATTTGATGCAGGCGATTCAAAAGCTTTGTAAGGATCTTCAAATCATCTAAAGATGGCTTGGTAACATGGGAGGGGCTCCATTAACTTTTTAATCCACTATGTGATGCACAATGGATCTCTGCGATACTTATGACGACGTACCCTCCCATGTCTCTTAGCGTCATTCGCGCTTACATTCCTTCGTTCGGTCTATTCATAAGGCAGAGGCCTGCTATGCTGCACCGGAGACTCATAGTCTGAGTTTAGTTATTTTGCTGGCTTCTCCGTGTCATCCTTCTTTTATAGTTCAATGAAAGAATTAATTACGCTGCCTCTGCGAGACAGTAGAGGTCATTCATCATATGTTGCTCGTTAAAAAAGACTTTCTTTTTGCATATGCCATGTAATACCTTCAGTAATTTACCACAGAGTATTACCATTGACTGCTTTCCCCTTAAGGGATTATGTTGTCTTGTTGTGTAATATTCATGAAGCTTTTTAAACGCTTCGTTGTGACGAATAAGCGGGACTATAACCTTGAATAGAGTGTTTCTAAGCTTCTTTCGTCCTCGATTAGAGATATGTTTTTGTCCCTTATGTTGACCAGACGAGCTTTCACGTAATGTTAATCCCGCTAGTTTTATAAGTTGGCGTGGATTTTCATAAAGTGAGAAGCTTGGCTTTCGGTAACTGTGGGGCTCTCATTCCCTTTACCTGTCGGTAAAGAAAGACCAGCTCTTCAGCTGTTTTCTCTTTAATATCTTTTGGTAATGGCGTCATTTCTAGTGTTGCAAGTGCCATCTTCCCGAAATTAGGAAAGACTTGAGTAAACTCCGGAAAGTAGCGATCAAGCCAACGAATGATTCGATTTTTAATACTAGCCAAATCCTCCGTCAATGTTGAACGAAGAGTAGAACCAATCCGAAGCTCAGCTTCAATGTCTTTCAGTATACGTGGATAACTTAAACGTCCATCCTTTAATAAGCGAGCGATGACTAGTGCCTCTTTATTATCGTGCTTTGTCGGTAAGTTATCATCGAGTTCTTTTGAACGTCTTACGTGCATTGGATTCACCATGACAAGCGGGATTCGTATTGATCTAAGAAATAGGCTAAGTTCATCCAGTAGTGGCCTGTAGGCTCAATCCCTATTATTACTTCAGTTTTCTTAGCTTCCTTCATCGTTTGAAGAATCTTTTCATACAAGTATTCGAACCCTTCTTTCGATTGATGTACGGCAAAAGCTTTTTCTATTACTCGCCCGCGTTCATCGATAAAGCATGCGTAATGAATACACTTGGCAATATCCATGCCAACAACGAGTGTATTTTCAGTTACTTGATTAATTTTATTATTCCATTTAAAATGCATAAAGGAGTCCTCCTTGTTTGATGATGGGTCAATGGTCGTTGACACTCATGCATCATACTAGAGGGCTCCTTTTCTTTCAAGACCTCGAACATCCTTCAAACAGGAATGCTGCACCGTTAGTTCAATAAAGAAAAAAAGAGCTGCATATGCAACTCAATGATCTTCAAGAAAAGCTCTCCGTTAGCTTAATAACTATTTTTTATTTTTCAAATTCCTCGATTACAATGTTTGGGCAGTTTATTTCGGATAGCAATTCATTTATGTCAGTTATTTCAAAAGGATAAAATACACCTTTCACATTTTTCCGTTGAGCTATTTTTGCTAAAGAAGCAGTTGCCATTGCTGTTGTATGATAATCAGAAAAGGTGGATAGGGCTAATATTTTTACCTTCTCTTTGTTATCGATTACTCCCTTTACCTCAACAGTAAGAAAAGCATTTTCATTTTTATGAGGCTTATGTTTTACTACCTTAGAAAGGAAATCCTTGTACTTATGAACATTTTTTATGAAGCCAACCTGTCTTAAAAAAGATACCAGCTTATTGAAACCATTAACATTCCAAGAAGTCCAATAATTTATATAGTTAATATCCAGCGTTTCTTTTAAGATAGCTTTTTCTGAATGGTTTATACATCTTACCTCTTTTTCTTTAAGGTGATGAAGGAAATCCATTTTTCTTTTATTAGTAAATCCAGATATAACTTTGTTTTCTAACTTTACTGGTTGAGCAATTATATTTAACATATCCAAAATTCCAGATATTCCAGCTTTAGCATTTGTATTTTGTAATAATCCAACATTTATCTCTTTCACTTCTGAAAAATTTGAAATAGCCTTTTTGACCATTAAGCCTGATAATCCAGGGAAAAATCCAGACATTACAACTGAACCTACATCATTATTTTCTGCATCTTCATTAAGCTCGTTAACTCTCTCTACAAAGTCATAATATGGTGTAACATCTAGACATAATATTTTATTTTCTATACATGCTTTTTGAATATATGGATTTTTCTGTTTCAATACTACAACTACAATATCAATATTTTTTATTGCCTGCTTTACATTTTCTTCTTCATTTGCATCTAAATATTGGAATTGAACATCGGTTTTAAAAGAATTCGCTAATTTTTCTCCACGTTCATTTTTATAGTCTGTCACTATTAACCTTATTTGATTATCAAATATTCTTAATAATTCACTACAGACTAATTGACCAAGAACTCCAGATGCCCCAACAACCATAATTTTTTTCATGATTTTTAATGCCTTCTCCCCTGTATACATAACCGACTTTAATATAATTTATTTTAAACTCTACTGCACCGTTAGCACAATAAGAAAAAAGAGCTGTCTAAAACAGCTCTATGCTCTTCAAGGAAAGCACCTTTTAGTGGAATAAGGAATTTAAGATATTTCTTTGATTTTCGTAACATTTCCTAAACAACAATGCCTTCAGGATTGTTGAACTCACACCCACAATGGTTTTCTTTTATGTTTTCCCGAATATGTTCTTAGGAATTTAAATTCGCTTAAAAACCCACCTTATAAACTCCATTTCACCAGACAGGTCTTAATCTCACTGATAATTTGTCTTCGTTTTCTTTATCAATAAATGTTGATAAATCCTCTTTTAGCATTTGCATTCGTTCAGTGCCAATGTATTCAATCCAACGTGCCTCAATCTCAGTTATTATCTTCTCTTTTGCTTTTACTACTAACCATCCTCGTTCGGTCAAGACAATGATTTTCCCTCTCTTATCAGTAGGGTGAGCTTTGCGCATTACATAACCACTTTTTTCAAGATAATCTACTATATTACTCACAGCTTGCTTCGTAATTCCTAAATATTCGGCTAGTTCTATTCCTGTTGCTCCATTGAGAGTGATGTATTTAAACATAAAACCATGTACAGGTTTAATATCCTCGAATCCCAATTCACTCAATCTGTCATGTAGTTCATTAATTGATGTACTAAAAGATAAAGACAAAAGTGATGTAAGATCCAGTTCATTATCTACTTTATTATTCATATTTACCTCCGTTGTATATAGTCAACTTAGTTGACTATATGATAAATCCATTGTACTATGAGTAAAGTAGTCAATCAAGTTGACTATATTCCGATTATAAGACGTAGTATTCATCGAAAAAAATGAAATAAATTATGGAGGTTTCTCATGGTTAACATCGTTAAAATTAGAGGTTGCGTTTTTGCACCATATGCTTGGTTGAAACCTATTAAAGATCCTACTACAGGAAAGCTTTTTGAATATACTGGTGATGCACGTGATTTTACACCATATGTTGTAAACACAATGCGGTCAAGATTAGAGCAAGAAGTGGTTATTGATTTTTACAAAAGGGAAATCTTCACATGTGCAAATGCTTGTATCGTAACTGTAAAAGTTACAAATCCAGATGGATCTGTTGATTTTAAAAAAGGAAAAACAAGTACAGAAAATATTGGATGTACCAATATTGTATGGGACACTGATGAAGTTTCTTTTGAAATGAGGGCAAGTGCAAGTAATCCTTTAAATGCAGCAGCACCTGCGGCTGATTATTTGTTAACTCTAAATGTTAACATAAATGGTGTTACACAAATTAAAGGTACACATGATGGGTTCCCCTGCTATGAATTTTATAAACAAACAGATTTTGGTCCATTTGAAGTAATATATACACATGATTTTAGAAAAACTGGTGACACTCCAACAGCACTAGCTGGAGAAATGGAATATAGTTTTAAAACGACAATTTAGATATATATAATAAGTAGAAGTTTACAAGCTGAAAATATTAAAAGAAAAGCATTATTTATACGAAAAAAATTGCAATCTGTTTTGCTAAATGGATCAATATGATTATCCAAAATAAAAATTGAAAATTATAGAGGTGTATCTCATGAATACTATCGTTAAATTTAGAGCAAGTGCATTTATTCCAATGTCTTGGACTGAGCCCAAGAAAGATACTCAAACAGGGGACGTAATTCAATACGAAGGTGACTCACGTGAATTTACACCATATGCTGTCAACGCTATGCGTTCCAGAGTTGAACAAGAGGTAGTTGTAGATTTTTATAAAAAAGAAATTTTCACATATGCGAATACTGGCATAACAACAGAAAGAATCACAACCCCTGATGGCTCCGTTAATAAAAGATCAGGAAAAGCTAGTACGGAACGTATTTTGTGCACGGATATTGTATGGGGAGAGGATGGCGATGACGTCACATTTAATATGAGTGCTAGTGCTAGCAATCCATTAAATGTATATGCACCTCCCGCTGATTATCTATTAACTGTACATGTTAAAAAAGATGGTACTGGCGATATTTACGGAAAACATGACGGATTCCCTTGTTATGAAATTTATAAGCAGGTAAATTTTGGTCCGTTTGATAAAATTCATACACATGACTTCAGAGAGACTGGTGATACACCTGAAGCTCTAGGTGGAGATATGGAATATAGTTTTAAAAAGATATTGTAAAGATAATAAGAAATCAAAATACCACAACATAAGAGTTAGCAACAGGAGGAAAAAAGAATGACAACAGTTTTATTTGTAAAAGCAAACAATCGCCCCGCAAGCCAAGCGGTGAGTGTGAAATTATATGAGGCATTTTTAGCAAGCTTTAAAGAATCACACCCAAATGATACGGTGGTTGAGCTTGACTTATACAATGAAGAATTGCCATATGTAGGCGTAAATATGATAAACGGAACATTTAAGGTTGGTAGAGGACTAGAATTAACAGCAGAAGAAGCAAAAGCAGTAGCTGTTGCTGATAAATATTTAGACCAGTTCCTTGCTGTTGATAAAGTCGTGTTTGGTTTCCCATTATGGAACTTAACAATTCCAGCTGTACTACACACATATATTGATTATTTAAACCGAGCGGGCAAAACATTTAAATATACGCCAGAAGGCCCAGTAGGTCTTATTAGAGATAAGAAAATTGCAATATTAAACGCTAGTGGCGGAGTATATTCTGAAGGACCAAAAGCTGAACTAGAAATGGCTGTTAAATATGTAGCAAATATGATGAGCTTCTTCGGTGTAAAAGATATAGAGAGAGTAGTGATTGAAGGTCACAATCAATTCCCAGATAAAACAGAAGAAATTATTGCCTCAGGGCTTGAAAAGGCTGTTAAAGTAGCAAGTACGTTCTAATTAACAAAATGCTTTTCAATTGAATATGGCAGGGCTAACGCTTTTATAGCGGTAGTACTGCTTTTTTATTTGTATATCTCAATACTGTATGGTTAGAACTCACTCAATTAAAGCTTACTTTTCTTTCTTTCTTATCTTATTGAACCGATAGTAAGAAAGAATACATAATAATAGAAGTTTATGGACAAAAACCTTATAAATTTGATTTTCTTATTCAACTAACCTGCCCCGTTAGCCATCCATGTAGCGCAAAAACCAGCGCTACACCACAGAAAATGAAAGATGATTACGTTCTTTCATGGGAGTTCTATAACATTTTGTTGAGCTAACACAAACTGTGAATTGAAAAGTTTTCTACTAGAAAAACAGGATTAGAAATCCATTATTTATAATTAGTAAGCCAGTCAATTAATTGATTATAGTTACTGGAGAACATTACATTGCCTTTAGTATTAGACTTTTCAAGATGAATTAGAATATCCCCTTCTTCTAATAAAAAAGCGACTGCAATAGAGTTCTCTAATATATTATTAGAGAATAATTTATCTTTCCACAATTTTTGTACAGAATAATGCTCTGGTGTATAACCTTTACGATTAACTAACAACTTAAACTTTTTGTCTTGTTTAATAAATGAATAGCACGTTTTTTCAAATGAATTAAACCATGTGTTTACATCAGCAAGAGTTATGTAACCTGTCAAATTAGTAATAATAATATCTTCAAAAATTTTTAACATTCAATTAAAAAACACTCCCTTTTTATCATTATAAGCCAAATAATGTAAGAGGGTATACATTTTAATATTGCACAGTTCGAAGACATTACGCTTGTTAAATTAACCTGCACCGTTAGCACAAGAAGCGATTGCTATAATTGAAGAATCGCACTCGTTACTTTAAGTTGTAAGTAACTCTAAATCAACTTGATGAACTAATATTTTATTTTTCCACGCATTCGGTTTTTTCTTTCATACTACGATGTATCATATTAAATAAAATTGAAGCCAAAACCCCTATCGCTAAAAATATTAACCAACACCCGGAAATATGGTTGAATTTATTTAACCAAGCTCCAAGATAGTTTCCTAAAGAACCTCCAAAAGCCCAACAGGCTTGAAACATTCCGAAATACAAA